>NZ_CAWNXG010000006.1:0-175447 GCF_963878145.1 Photorhabdus sp. S10-54
CATCGACGCAGCAGTAAAGTTCTTCTAAATTAGACATGCCTGAGGAGCTCCACGATTTTGTTTTCTTTGACAAAAACTTTGATCGTGCCTCAGGCACTTAGTTCCCTTCTTAAGCAAATCTCAGGTTGATTATATCCATGAATTACAAATTACCCCTGAGCATATTGATGTAATTATCGATCTACGAGATATGCTATCAGAAAGTGATGTCAGCTCAGGGCATAGCAAAATACTTGCGTTGGGCTTGATTAATAACTTTAGCAACCTCCAGAGATTCCGTTCTATATCATTAGCATCAGGATCTTTCCCTATTGATTTGAGCGGCATATCATTAGGAACTTACTCTCAAACTCGCTTGGAATGGACATTGTGGCAAGCTCTTCACTCTAGCGGACAGTTATTAAGAAACGTCATTTATAGTGACTATGGTATACAGCACCCTGATTATTCTCGCCTTGCAACTCGATTCCCCAGTGTTACCGCCAGTGTTCGATATACTGCCGATAGTGATTTTTTAGTATTTAGAGGGCAAGTTGCGAATCGATATGGCTATGAACAGTATGGCGCTCATAGTAAAGCAATTGTGACCCACCCTGAATACTCAGGAAATTCATTCTCTACGGGTGATAAAGATATTGATAATTACGCGAGAGAATACACGCAATACCTTCAAGATCCTGAGGGAAATCACAAATTTGGCAGTCCAGAAGTTTGGAGGAGAATTGGACAAAACCACCATATTACTAAGGTAGTCTCTCAGCTCTCCAATTTGTACGGGCTTTAAGCTTTTTCCTGACCAAATCACGAAGCTCATCTGTATCTACAGTTTCTGCTAATTTATTCCATAACACACGCCGTGGTTTGCTTTTTAGACCACGGTCTTTACCTAAATCAGAGAAAATTTCCAGCATTTCCTCTTTCCATAGCAACATAGAAAGGGATACTTTATCTATAGACGGATTAAGGCGATTGTGGCGCTCAGTATGTAAATGTATACCATTTCTTGTACCTTGCGTTACTATCTTAACTCCCCACCAATCAGGAATAATCTCCATTGCTGGCTTAGAGTGAGTTTCAGAAACAACAAGAGTTACCTTATCCATAACCGATGAATAATATTGAATCTGTAATGGTAAACGGAGCAAGTTATCACTTTTACTTTTGATTTCATAACCATGCATAAGTCCATTAATCACCGTAATATCAGCACGGCTTGCTCCGAGACTCATTGTAAACTCGTCAATAATCAATGTATCTGGATCTTTGTGATGCTCCTTCAGTATCTTAGAATGAACAGCACGCCGCACGTCTATGTCTTTCATTATCTTGTCTTTCTTTCCAAGGTGTTAATGTAACCGTTTTTGAGGCCAGGAACTTTAAACGCTAACTAAATATATAGCACTATTTTTTTCTTCGTCCTCTGACGTAAAGCCGATTTTAAGAAAAAATTCCAATACTCAGTTAATGCACTGCCCCCTAACATACTCCAGCCACCCCAGTATCATTTGCTCTGAGGTGGCAATGTGTTCTATTCCTCAATTAGAAGGAGCTGCCTCTGGATGCGGTATCTTATCCTGCCAGTGTTCTTTTATCACTTCACTCATACGTTTCATCCAGTCCGCCAGTTTTAATTGCTGTCTCTTTCTCTGATTTCAGTTTAGGGACATTAGTAAACGCCATTTTTGCAATGTATTTACCGAATTCGTCTTTGCTGATGATAAGCGTTTGATCAAGGATCGTCTCTGAATTGTTGTGCTATACATAGTATTTACTGAGTCGTGTTTGCGTTTCCCTGTCTTTCTCGAAGTAAATCAGATCAACTTCTGTTTTCATTTTGTCACCTTGTAACATTCAGTTTTTATGTAATCCTGCAAATATCTTAATTTTGCTCGGTCATTGATGATGCCTTCTCGGATATCAAGAACAGTTGATCCAGTTTCTCCAGTGAGTTCGACTGTGGTTGTAGTGCCCACGCCGCCGGAGGTAGTGGCCTCACACACGGGACAGGTGGCCGCGATGCGCAACCGACGACGACCGGCAGCAACATCATCACGCAGAGCATCATTTTCAGATTTAGCATTAGCAAGTTCCTTCGTATGTTTCACATCCAACTCGTTCAACATCGTGATGTGAGAGTTCTGATAGTCGATAATGTCTGTGAGTTGCTGAATGTCTTCTTGCTGCTGCTTTGTAACACGTTGCTCTCTCTGTAACTCAGAGTGATAATAATACGCTGTCAATGAAATAAGGATCAACGCTAGTATCGTGTAGTAATGAAAGCTAAATTTCATAGCAACAACGCCCCAGAAACCAACCCCATCCATCTTTACCTATCAGAGCAAGAACGAAACCAAACAGAAACAATCTTCCGGCCAACGAATGTCTATTCACCCAACCCCCAGCAAGTTAATTCCGATTCCTGGGCGCGTCGCTCAACCTGACCATAACAGCCGTTTGCCTGCCCTTTGGTTTGTCGGCAATCTCGACCATCGTCAAATACCCAACGCTTTATCTCAGCACAAGCGCCTTTCTTATCTCCGGCATTCAGCTTTCGATAGAACGTGGAAGAGAAGCATTTCGATGGGCCAATGTTATACGGGCAAAAGCTGGCAATACCTGCTATCTGAGGTTCAGTTAATGGCACCCACACATTGCGTTTTACCCATGCGATGGACTGCTTTGCTTCTTGTGCATTAAGGTCACGGCACTGATTCGGTATTAACCTCATCCCTTGACGAACGGGAGCTCCATCAATCCGAGTCACACCTCGGCAGATTGTCCAGACTCCACCCGCATCCTGATACGTTGATAACCGGTTACCCTCTTTCTCGTCCAAAAACTGAGACAGTATCGCCATAGCACCTGCACCAGAGAGAGCCAGACCGATAACCGCAGCACTTAACTTACTGGTCTTTGTCATTGCGGCTAAACTCCCGATGCTTGTAGTACCAGTTGACCCCAAAGGTACCAACAGTGCAGATAATGCCAATAATGATGGCCCAGTCGTTCAGCGACAGAGCGCCAAGCATTGCTGTAAAAGCGCCCCAAGTATATGCAATGGGGCTGGTGTATTTGTCCATACGCATAATTCCATCCTATTGATGGGGTGATCATTTAGTTAATTTAATTGTTTGGGCTGATTTGCCCGGTATTGATTTAAAAGACTCAGTGAGAATCAGACTTCACTGTATTAAGAGAAGAACGTCTACTTATAACAAATTTGCATTACCTGACATACACATTTTTATGAGCTTAATTTACATACGACTATATATTAATAAAATTGTTGTTCGCAACGTCAGTACTGGTAAAGAAGTCTCTGGTACCCCCGACACTCCCTTTACTACATCTCGTTTATTGCTAGGGCAAATGATACCTGCAATGTTTTTGCTTAAAAAACTAATAAAAAAAGTGAGGAAAAATACTTGGTATAACTTTTTTTTATCAAACCATCATGTGATTATTCAGCCGATGGAAATGAATGAAGGTGGACACAGTCAAGTTGAATTCAGAGCTTATATAGATCTCGCTAAGAGCATTACTTCAAGTCAAAACGTTAATCTCTGTTCACCGAGATTACTACCACTTTCTGACGATGAAATCCGCCAAATACTATCCAACAATTCATTATTTCGCCATAACAACTAATGAGAGAAACTCAAATAACCCCTCACCGCAGCGAGGTAGTTATTCATATCATCGCCCCAATTTCCTGCTTAGTTTGATTAAAGTATTCTTCTTCTAATTCTACACCCAAGACACGACGATTCAGCTTTAGTGCTGCTTTTAGTGTTGCGCCCGATCCCATAAAGAAATCTGCCACTAGATCTCCTTCCCGGCTGCTAGACTGGATAATATGTGCCATCAAATCGGCTGGCTTTTCACAAGGGTGTTTGCCAGGGTAATACTGAACAGCGGGAAACATCCATACATCGGTATAGGGAACATCAACAGTTACAGAAAACGGGCGACGCAGCAGCCCATATTCCCGACTCAATTCTTCATACTGGCGTGATAAAGTAAGATGAGATTCTACTAGCTCATGATACGGCCTGTTTAATTCTCCGTTCTGGTGTTTTTCTTTGGCTATTCGGGCAAACAGTACCTGCAGTTTTTGGTAGTCTACTTCATTGGGTAATTGCCATTGACTATCGCTGAACCAGTGGCTGGCCATCTGCTTTCCCGTTGCCTTATGAATTTCTTTTGCTGTGACACCTAACGCCTTCCGTGCGTTGCGAAAGTAGTCCACAAGCGGTTTAAAGACATATTGCTTGAGTTCGCGGCACTGATGGAAATACCCATCACCTTTGGGTTGATAAGGCCCCTGATAATGTTCAGCAAATATGATCCGTTCAGTAGCAGGGAAATAAGCCCTTAAACTTTCTTTATTCTGTCTGCGCCACGGACCAGAAGGTTTTGCCCAGATAATGTGGTTAAGCACATTGAACTGTTCACGAACAAGGATTTCCGTATCAGATGCCAGACGCGAACCACAAAACATATACAAACTGCCGTTGGGTTTCAGCACACGCCAGAATTCAGTCAGTACTTCATCCAGCCACGCAAGATAAGCCGTTACATCCTCCCATTGTCTGTCCCAACCACACTCTTTCACCCGAAAATAGGGCGGATCAGTGGCAATTAAGTCTATGCAGCTGTCTGGTAACGTTTTGATAAATCGTAGAGAGTCGTCATTAATTAATGTGATACCACTTAAATTCACAATATTTTCCATAAATCGATACTGGCTTACTCTCAGGTCAGCACAGAACAGGCGAATGGCTGGCGTCGTCAACTTCACCAGCCGTCCATTTCACCGCTTAAGAAGTTACCCCATCAGGGGCAACGCTTGAAAAAGGTGTCGTTGTCCCGGCTTTCCATCAATCCAGCCAGACAAAATTGAGTTAAAAGTAATTGGCAACGCGGCGTTGATAGCCCCGTCAGAGTTGAAACATCAGGAATAGAAACCCAGTCATACATCGGTACGGTTTCTAAAACACATGAGGCTATTGTTGTCATATCTTCATGTTTTAGCATGATAATTTAAACCTTTGGTCAGTTAATGTGCATAGACACACATGTAACTCTGACCGATGACAACAGCAAGTTTTATCTGGATTTCAGGCAATAAAAAACCCCGCACTGGGCGAGGCTATCAGTCACGAATGCTACTATCGCAACGTATACTAGAATAGTGGCTCATAAGTTCAAAGATGTCAACACGTTCGTGACAAAAGTTTTGATTTTCTTTCCTGTTCCCGTCTTATAAAGGCATCTTGCAATGGTTGATAAATCAAATATTCCGTTGTTCTTAATATTTCCTCAACCTCACGCCGACAAGTTGACATTGATGGCTTTCGCTTACGCAACATACCATTTCTGCGGATCATAATTCTTGGCTGAACCGTTGCATGATAATGCCTAGCAATTGCTCTATCAGATACACAATAAACATATCGACTAAGCAACATCCCAAATGCAACCCGATCAATATGGTAAATATGGTCTACTACCCTAGCGATTAACATACCATCATCATCATTACATATCGGACGTTCTGGATAACCTCTCGGCTCTACTGTCGCCATAAACTCAGCAATCATACTGCTCTGACGTTTATCAAACCTGCCAGAGTAAACCCACGCGCCAAACTTAGATAACCAATCCTGCAACCAGATTTCTTGTGATTGGCTCAACTGTAGCCCATCCGTTGGAAACATCACACCCGACATAGCCGTACCTCTTCAACTTCCTTTTTCACTTTTGGTCATTAGTCTCGCTCTGCATTAAATAAAATCGAACAGCTGAGAGGCGACATTCTCAGCAGCTTCTCTAGTCGGGAAATTGCGATACAATATAAAGTTCCAAAGCACGTTTAATATGGCTTTATAAAGTTCCTGAAATTCCAGCTCTTCCATTTTGGCAAAGCTGATTGAACGAGGTTCACGATATAGACTTCCGTTAGGCATCTCGTAAGTGTCATAGTGCCCTGACTCCACTGTTGCCCAGCGCCGAAAGGTATCAAAGGATTTGGTGGCAGTAATGTTCTGGGCTCGGTTTTTGGATATGCCAGCAAGATATTCATCCGCAGCGGATTGTAAGACATCTTCACTGCCCGCGAAGTGTGCAAGAAATTGTACGTAGCCACGCACAAGCGCTTTCTCTTTCGGGGAAATAGTGCCTCCAGTAGGTTGCCAGTATTCATAGCCAAGATTCAGAAGGGCAAAATATTTACGATGGAAACGCGGGTTACGTGCTTTCTTAAAATCCGCATAAAGCACATCGCCACACTTCACTTTGAAGTGCAGGTATTCCCTGGCTGCGGGAGTCGCCGGTCTCAGGGTGTCATTCGAGATTTTGATAAAACTATGCTGCGTCATCACTTATCCTCAAAGTTATGACACAGCAGCTTTTGTTTAGGTTATCGGATGTTCAGGCCGATACGAATAGAATAACAGGTGTTAGTATTAATTCCCAATTTTACTTTTTATTAAATAAGTTAACGACGTTTGTATCTTGTTGTGTCGTAGATATCTTAATACTATTCTTCAATTGTATTCTGGATTGAAAATCAAGTACCTGTGATTCTGAAAAAAATCCCTTAGGAACTGAACATAAATCCTCTAAATCTCCTTTTGGGAAACCAAATTCCTCAAGAAGCGTTTTTTTACTAAAAGTTCCAGAATCCAATAATAGGTTCAAGCACCTAGGTAACAAACGAACCGACTCTGGTTTTCTAAGATCATCAAGCGGCTCTCCTTTTCGCCAACCTCTAGCAGAAATATTTTTATATAATCTCTGATATTCCAGAGAAGATATTAACTCTAAATTTCTCGCCCTAAGGATCATAGATTGTGCCGACATCCCCCAGCGATTTTTTAAAGATATGAAATTCTGTAATGTAGGATATGGAGGAAGCTCTACAGAAAATGACTCTTCCGGCAACATGAAACTCGACGCAAACTTATGTGCTTGCTCTTCTATTGGATTAAAATTAATAGTATCAAATTTATTTATATATCGATGTAAGACTATATGACCTAATTCATGAGCAGCATCAAATCGACTACGATAATAGTTATCTTTGTCACTAGCTAAAACCACATACGGTCTATTATCTAAATCATTCCATTGAGAATAGCCATCCATTACAGAACTACCTTGTTCAAATCTGGAACAGACTATCCCCGCATTCTCCATTACAAGTAATAGATCATCTATCGGTGCAATACCTAATCCCCAAGCTTTCCTACACTCAAAAGCCATTCTTTCAATCAACTGATCATCTATCGCTCTGTAATCCTTTACGTTAAGATGAGGAATGTTAACTTCTGGATAATCAAGATATTCTTGCATCTTACATGATAACTCTTGAAACCATCCCATGTACCGCTCTGAGGCGATACATAAGTCTTTTGCCGTAGTTGAAAGTGTTCGGAAGAATACTGGTCTTTTTTCGTACTTAACAATAGGCTTTGTGAACCAACTTACCGGGCAATTAAGAATCTGACTTAAGCTATGCAATACTTCTGCATCGGGGGAATGATTACCGTTTTCCCATTTGGTAATAGTTGATGGAGAACGATCCACTAATCTACCAAGGTTAATTTTCGATAATCCCCTCGCTTCTCTTATCTGTGTCAACCTTTCAGATTGGAAACCAGAAATTCCCACTCTCATAATGTCTCACCTATTCTATTTTTCCTGATCCTTCAGGCGCTTCTTGAGCTTAGGTAAAACCATATCAGGAATGACTATCTTTTTCTCTCCAGTATAGAGCGCTAAAAGCTCCGTTACAGATTTATTATAGTGAAAACCTTTCATATTGGTAAAAGGAACCACAATCCTTAAATCCATCATGCTGGCCTGAGATTCATGATATGGTGGATTAATATTTATTAACAACACACCTAACGTATCAATGTCATTATGATGTTTACTATCTTCTTCTCTAAAAAGATCTGGAGTATAGCCTTCAAATTTTTCATTCAATTGGGCTATCAATGAACGATGTTTCGCGCCCCTTATGTGGCGCTCATCGTGATTTAACCCAATACGGCTAATTTTAACACCTTCTGAATCAATAATAATATAATGCTCCCCTTTCGGGGATGTATCAGCATCGTAACAAAGATAACCTGAACGACTTGCAGCTTCCCTCAAAGCTGAGTTAAGGCCATAGTGCCTAGCCTGAGGCCTAAATCTACGTTGCTCCTGCTCACCAAGTTTTAATATATCGCCTATAGTTACTTCCTGTGCTGCGGCATACTTAGCATATAATTCATCTTGTACGTTAAGCCAAAAATCACGCCTGAAAGCGTTTATTATCAAATCGGTAATATCACTTTGTGTGTCGTTAATGCTCATTTAGATACCCTGATTGCGTTAAGCAGATTTTATGGTATTTTTTTTTCGTTTTGAACGCAAGCAATATACTTAATATGTAATTTGTACGTTACAAATACAACTTCAACTCTTATACCATCCCAGTGTGTTCCAGCAGGCCACTTCACTAGAAAAACAATATTCAGCTACAAAAAGGCTTTCCCACACACTTTTCACTTTGCTGTTTATGCAACTGAACTACCTACTTTTTTCATGAATGATCATCCATCCTAATCAACATAGTGAGGTATTCATTAACTTTGTAAGATTCCCTATCCGATCTTCGAAGAGTACAATTGAGCTTCAGCATCTCCAGCTCTTAGTTATCCACCAGCAATTCTATTTTGGTAAAGCCAGCATCCTGCTGGCGTTTACATTGAATCGACTAGCTTTCAAGTCTAACTTTGTAAGATAGCGATGTTTTCGGCACTACACCAAAATGGGATAATTAATAAATACCCCAATTATCTAATAAAATCAGTTTACTGTTTATGGTCATATTGGTCTGCCTCTTTTGGTCTTTAGTTAAAATGCTTTGTCCGCATATCGGCGCTCTTTTTGTTTAGTCTGTTGCTGTGTACGACATATTTCAGCAGCAACAATTTGATCAGTTGGTAAGTAATGCCCGTTTTTAAATTCCTGGAATATCGTTCCGGTTTCACCGTGACGATTTTTATCCAAAATAATCTCAGCATAATTTCTGGCTGGACTTCGTGGGCTATAAACAACATCCCGGTAAGTAAAAATAATCCTGTCTGCATCTTGCTCTAAGCTACCTGAATCTCTTAAATCAGCCGCAACAGGACGACGTTGATGCATTGGCCGCTTATCAACTTCTCTTGATAACTGACTCAATGCGGTAACTGGTGTATGCAGTCGTTTAGCCAGTCCTTTGAGGACCCTAGATATTTGAGCGATAGCAAGATCATTACGTTCGGCTTTGGGCTTTTCTATCAATCCCAGATAATCAACAAAAATTCCTTTCAGATTCGGATACCTGCGTTTATGAGTTTCACTGATAGCACATATTTGCTCAACGCTTAATTCACTAGCATCAAGAATATGAATATCACGATCTATTAACTCGCTTATTGCGTTAGATATACGAACCCAATCTTCATCATAAAATTCACCACTTCTCAATTTGGAAACTGACAGTTGGGCAGAACCAGCAACCATACGCTCTGTAATTTGTTGTGCTGCCATTTCCATTGAAAACAGCAATACTGCCCCTCCATGCCTCGTCATACCCTCAATCATGCAAAGTGCCAGTTCTGTTTTGCCCATGCCGGGACGACCGCCGATGAGAATTAAATCAGTTGGGTTAAATCCTCCCGTCAACGAGTCAAATGGCTCAATACCTGTCATAATCATGCCGCGACTATCTTCACCTAAGTTACGCCTCTCCAGTGTGTCAATGTACCCTTCAACCAATGTCTTGATGTGCACGGGAACTAGGTTGCCAGTATCTCGCATTAACTCCCCCATAGTGGACATAAAGCCCGCTATGACATGTTGTGCTTGAGTATGATTTTTAGTTTCCAGTAACGCCTGTTGACCGGCGTTGATCACTGCTGTAACCCGCCGAACATACCAATATTCACTAACTTTATTGGCATAGCCTTTCAGGTTTGCATTCCAAACAGGGCTCTTACTCAACTCCAGGACATTAGCTAATGTATTACCATCTCCACTCATAGCCTCAGCGATGAATATTGGATCAATCAGGGAGCTACTGAACGCTTGTTTTTTGATTTCAACGTAGACACGACGCAAAAAATCTGAACTAAACGCCTCTTCTGGTAACGTTGCAAGAACATCGTAAGCATCCTGCGTTAATAGCGATACAACAAACGAAACTATGCATATATCTATTATCGGTGGCAAAAGGCGGGTTGAATATTACCCAACGACGGGAATGGTTTATTCAAATGCTGTCAAGGGATTATATCCAAAAGTCAAAATGCCAAAAACCGGGATTAAGGCAGCAATAAGACTGGCAAAAAAAAGCAATTCATTAAAGAGGTAAGACCAATGTTCACATATATCTGTGTCTTTGAGCCGACAAAAAAAGCTCAAAAAAATGGGGCCGTACCACTTGCAATCGCACTCAAAACCAATTCCGAAAAAATGGCTAAAGCTATGGCCATTGTTTACCTTGGGGAAGAGTACGCGGACGATATGAGCAACTTCAACACATCAAAACCGATTATTTGTAAAGATATACAAGGCTCCCCTCGCCCACCAATTGGTAAATTTGACGAAAAATTTGCTACTGAATACGAGTTCAACGGCACCACATGGCAGGCTAGAACACTCGAACCAACGAAAAACTCATCTATTACTACACGTGATTTTAACCACACTTACGCCACGTTAGATCTGGAAATTGCACTGGCATTACTAGACGGTGACTTTCATTGCTGGGCGATTATGTCACATAGTATAAAAGAAGCTAAGCAACTGATAGCAGACAACAATGAAACATGGAGGCAATGGTCCACCGCATTTCGCATCAGAACCGACGCTCTGTCCATTCCAAGAGAAACGCTTTTCAGCATCGTGCGTGAAGGTAAACGCCGTCCTGAATTTCTGGCCGATGTCATCGCTATGAAGGAATTTTTAAACTGTGCTTTAGGTAATACCGACATATCCATTGAATTACCAGAAGAGCAACCCAAAGTTTCCGATTATCCGATGTCAACATCAGAAGCCTCAATAACAGATGTCGCTCCAGATGAGGTTGAACCCCCACAGGCGGCACTACAGGTTAAAGAGAAAAAAAGCGAAATCACGTCTCTTAAGACCAGAAAAACCAAGCAAACCAAAGAGGACAAAGCGGTAGAAAAGACTGCACAAGACACTACGGCGGATGATGAAGTCACCTCATTGCCTCCTGCTGCTACCCTGAACACCAATGATGATAACTTCCAACATCGTGCCAATTTGCTGGAAGAAACTATCAAGGCACAAGGCGATGAGCAGCAAACGAATCTCCGTATCTGGAAAGCAGTCCAACGCACCGATCCCCACTTTACAAAACCATTAGAGGGAATGGGGTTCAACGGTACAAGCATAAACAGTAACTATATGTTTATGCGGGCAACAGAACTATTCGGACCATTCGGTTATGGATGGGGCTGTAATGTCACAGAAGAAAAACTGATCAATGGCGCCCCCATGTCAGAACCTATCTATGACGATAAAAATAAACAAATTGGGAGCCGATTCTTACGTGATTCTGACGGCACATTAATATGTGAACAAAATCACTCTATCAAAATTCTCTTTTGGTATCTGGTCGAATGTGACATTTGCGCTGAAATTGAAAGTTATGGTGCAACACCATACATGTACAGAACCAAATATGGAATTAAAACAGATGGAGAAGCCATCAAGAAATCACTCACCGATGCCATAAAGAAAGCGTTATCGATGCTTGGATTTTCTGCTGATGTATTTATGGGTATGCATGATAACCCTGAATATCTGGCCGACAACAACATTGAATTTGAAATCAAGGCCGCCAGTGATAAGGCCGAGGATCTAGTCAGATTACGCAAGGAACTAGACGATAAGTTCACCCGTAATACAGAAACTATGCGTACCGCTGTCAGCAAAAATGAAATTCGCGGCATAGCATCTACCCTTATCCGTGAATTAGGCATTCATTTAGGCAACGCCAAGGCCAAAGGAGACAAGGATTACGAAAAGTACTTATCCGGTCGTCTGCGTCGCTTGAATGAAATAGAGAAAGAATGTTTAACTCAATTAGAGAAAGCAAACTAATGACTACAACCGCAATTGCATTAGCAGCAGATTATGAAAAATTACAACAGTTGGTAGAAACTGGCGAATTCTCGCCAGAAGATATCGCCGATACACTTGAAAGTATCGAATGTACTATCGGTGATAAACTTGATGCTATCATGATCCATGTTCGCAATATCGAAGGCCAAGCCAAGACTCTTGCTGATGAGTCTAAGCGACTTACTGACCGTAAAAAATCATTCGAAAGGCAAGTAAAAAACCTAACACCAGCAATATTAAAAACTTGGATTCAAAAACGATCAACTGCTCTGAAAACAATCAGGAATAATCTGTCATTTTTACGCAGCGCCATAGATGAAGCAGTTACTGATTGCCTGATTAGTATGAATCCTGTGAATTTAGTAACAGCATCACGGTATCAAACTGAACGAATAGAAAACGATAACGAATATATTGTTGACCCTCTATCTCCTAACGAGGTTACTGCATTACTGTCAGCAGCAAGCAATAAACAAAAACAATGGGAAAATTTATTCCTTTTTGCGATACATACAGGGCTTAGAAGCTCCGAGTTATGCGCGCTTCGATGGCAAGATATCGACTTCATTGGCAAAACCGTACATGTCCAATCGGCACGAGTAGTAGGAATAATAAAAGGAACGAAGACAAAAGCCGGTACCAGAAAAGTTGAACTAGACACTAACGCTATATCAGCCCTATTAAATCAGAAGACATTCACTTTTATGAAAGGTGGAGTGGTCTTTGAGGACCCCAAAAAAGGTGAAGCTTGGGCAGGTGCAGATGCCATTCGTAAAAAAGCCTGGGTACCCACACTAAAAAAGGCGGGAATTCGGTATCGCAACCCTTATCAAACAAGGCACACATTTGCAACAAAGCACATCAGCCAAGGGGTTAATCTTTTCTGGCTTGCCGCTCAAATGGGGCATAAAGGTCCAGAGATGCTTTTCAGACATTACGGCTCATATCTGAAGGAATATGATAACAGCACATACAAACCTAAACAGGCCAGTAGTAGGACATGAAAGGAGCTGCAAAGAATACGCGGCAAAGATATTTCATAAAAATGTTATTTATAACAATAAGATGTAAAACAATTAACGCGGGTTCAACTCCCGCCAGCTCCACCAAATAAATCAAGGGGTTACACGAAAGTGTAGCCCCTTTTTCTTTGCCTATGTCCACTTTACGTCCACCCATTTTATTTTTATGGGCATCAATGGACACTACCTGCACCACTGTATTCCTGCTGATTCATCACTGAAATTACTTAAGATGCTTGAACGTAACCCTGCGCTTATTAATGAATTAAACACACTTTAATGCTTTCACTTTCTCCTTGTCATAATGCAAAAGGAGAAAATAATTTCAGTTCTGTATATCCTCTAAAGCCGCGCCCTATCTGATTTCTATGATAAAGCACGGCTCTCTTTCATGATCTTATTTTTCACGTAAAACATAATTTTTCCTTTAATATCATTGCATTGTAATTTTCTCCATTGTCTTCTTTTGATCCAAAGTGTGCAGGCGGGTGCGGTGTAGTGCCGTTTTCATCATAAGTTCGTTTATTTCGTCATAAGCGAAGTGAGACAAACCGTCACTAAGGTATTTATTTGATTCTTGAGTCAGATAATACAATCGGTTAGAGTAGTGTCGCCATCGGCAAAATCCAATGGTCAGGGGGTCGCAGCCTTGAATGAGTAACCCACTGGTAAGAGATTATTTCCTTACCAGTGTGCCTGCTATCGCTTCTATGGCGGTTCAGGCAGGGGAGGCTATGCCTCGCCGGAATGGTTACTCTCCGGTACTGCGAACCCTGTTTGAACCGCCACCACCAAAGAGGTAAGCAGGAATATGAAAAAAGATTGGCACACCGCCGATATTATCGCCGCGATACGCAAGAAGAATAAGACGCTGGCATCATTGTCCAGAGAGCACGGTTTAAATTCTTCAACATTAGCAAATGCTTTAACGCGGCCCTAGCCTAAAGGGGAATTGTTGATCGCTCAGGAAATTGGTGTAACCCCTGCTGAGATATGGCCCAGTCGGTATTTTGATGAAAATGAGCAGCCTATCAAACGAACCATTCGAAATGATTTACCAAACAATTCTGATATCACATAATTTATTTCTATATCCGAAAAAGTAACGACAACTTTTAAACCACTAAACTAATATAACACTCTGAATTATCAGTTTTTTATTACACTCATTGCCCATTCTTTAATATCAGAATTGTATTCATAGCTCTATGAAGGTGTAAAAAAGCCCGCATGTTGCGGGCGAGATAATTGTGTTTCAGACCATCAGAACACAAACCCGTAGCGCTAATTGATATCGCATTATTAACCTAGGTACGTATTAGTTTGATTAATAACCGTGCTGTGTGCATCTGGTTGCGTTTTATGAGGATATGAAAGAAGGCCACGTATTAACGCAGCCTGTTAATTAATGGTGATTTTCATTCAATGGACAACGTTAACTGATGTCCGATAGCCAATGCGACCTTACCCACCGTATCAATTTTGGTTGAGTGCCGTAAATCAAAGATACGGGTCACTTCCTGCTTTTTCACCCCCATACGGCTAGCTAACTCAATTTGCGTTAACTTGGAATCAAGAAACGCATTGAGCATAAGCACCTTAGAGGCCACGCTTAAAGGCACATCGACATAATCATCATCCCGCCCTACAGGGCTAGGAAGCGGGATTTTTTCACTATCTTCGAAGTAAAATTCAAAGGCGGTTATTAGCGCATCAAGTGCCATCTCTAGCGCCTCTTCCCGTGTATCGCCTTGGGTTAAAGCTTCGGGGATATCCGGGAACGAGACGAAATAACCGCCCTCTTCTACTGGCTCTAGTGTGACTAAATATCGCATATTTTTAATGGTGAACCTGTTGTGCGAGAACCAGCCCCTTGCGAGGCTGGTTTTTATCACAATCCTAATTGCTTAATGATTGCTTTCCTCAGTGGCTCTTTGATCTCTTGGCTAGGGTGTCTCGGCATAATGCTTCGTTTCCCCCGATATCTCAGTTTCAGATGGTTTGTCCCGTTTGAAACTTCGACTCCTTGAGCTTCCAGCCACCGTCTAAACTCGCTTTGCTTCACCACTCCTCCATTCTGTTGAACATACCAACACAGTAAACATTTATGCTTACTTCGTCAACGCTTTTGTTTACCACCTAGAAAGGGTAAAAATAACCTCTACCGAAGAGAGATCAATTAATCTAGCCAATCACTGGCAAGTATTTCTGTTTCAGCCCATCCGATTTATAGGCCGTGTTCCTTATCGCGCTGGCGTTCTCCGGCATACCTGTGTTGTGGTGCGTATGCGCGGCGGTCAGTTCAGCTAATTCCTTAACCACAATTTTTGGCTTGCTTAAATCTATCCTGCGTCACTATAGGCAAGGATGCCCGCGCCTCGATGAGTTCCGCGCCTAATGTTCCTAAAAAACCACTCGGCTTTCATAAGCCATCTTAACCATTAGGTTTCTCATCAGGCCGATAGGCCGGTCATGTCATCAATTATCAATCTTCGCAAAACCAGTGGAGCACGCATTGCTTGTTGAGCTTCAGTTCTGGGCTGAACAAAACGCATTGAAGGACGTGATGCAGCTTCGCATATCGCTTCGGCATCAACAAAAACCACCGGCTTTAGCTGCAATACTCTGTTGTACTGGAGGTGCAACATGGATTACAGATATGGCAGCCACACCTATAGTCGAGTCGCCTATTGTAGAAACATTTTCTATAGAAAATAGGAGGAAAAGTGCATTGCTAATTGAAAACCTATACCGGAAGGTACATCAAGTGAAAGATGACATCGGATTTTTCGAATTTGCATGTTCTAAGTTTTTGCTCAATATTGCAGATTCTTATATCCGACTTCATCGTCATTGGGGACTACAAGGTTTTCTCAAAATGATTAGCCAGCTCAAAGATATTGATGAAAGTTTTGCTGAGCATTTCTCACTGGCAATGAACCCTAATCATATAGAAACAGGAATTGAGGAAATAGATTTTCTTTATAGAGAGGTTATTATGCTTCTTGGTGGTGAAACAAATTCTGATGAAAATTTTGTGAGTCAGGGCATTATGAACATACTGAATGTGGTTGAGAACTAGCAGTTATATACCCGTTATTTTTCAAATTGCCTCTTTGTTGGCTGCACTCGCTCACCCCGGTCACATAGTTTGCTATGCTCCCCGGGATTCACTCCCTTGCCGTCGCGATCCATCTTGAAATCCATAGGGTATAAAAATAGCTCATTAGATGTTTTGCGCCCATATATTTTATGGGGAAATTATTGAGTTCATTCATAATGAACTTAGTTTTTACTTATTGTAAAACATAAATTAGCAGATATCTTATTTCGACAAAATTAACTGCGAGCTTCACAAAATAATTTAATACAATAGAAATTTAATTACATAAATTACACATTTATAATGCACTTTAACTATAGCAGTTCTTAAATAAAGTATGATGAATTATTTCTATCACTAATAGTGATTAACAATTATTGGGTAATTAATATTAACAAATAATTCTTAAGACCAAAAATATACAAGACCATTTATAAATAATATCGGAGAACTACCTCTCCATTTTCTGCTATTTCTTCTGTGTGACGCTCTATGCTAAATCTTCCACCACCTAAACATAATTGAATATTCTAATATACCTATTATATAATCCTGGAAATATAATATCACTCACAAGATTCTGTAATTTATTGCAAGTTATATTATAGTTAATATTGAATGCAATAGTGTAAATGAAAAATTTTTATTATATTTTTAATAAAATAAATCTAAAAAGAGTATATTATCATTTTCAAAAATAATATAAGGAAATATATTAAAAGATAAAATATAAAAACAATCAACACTGAATTATTCATTATTATTAATTGATAAAAATTATTTCTCTACTCTTTATCACAAATCCATCAGCGTTACTTCAACAAATTTTCAACAATACAACAAAAAATTATACGAAAAGAGAACTTATTACCTATTATTGAACAATAATTAGTAGCTAGGATAAATTATTTTACTCTACATAATCCCCTGATGAGGTACCAACCATGAAAAAGCTATCAATTTGTTTTTTAGTATTGAGCATTACCGCTTTCTCGCCTAACTTCGCGTCGGCAAATTTATGTTATTACTCTGAGAGATCTCTGGGTAAATGCGCTAAGACATGTGCGCCAGTAATTATTATTAGCCTTTTCCTTGGGACAATTTGTCTTTAAATCAATTGATAATAATATATTTAATAAATAAAGTGACAAGGATAGTTTTGTTCTTGTCGCTTTCATTGTACGGTTTTATTTATTTTATATTTTTTAAACCGTCAATCACTTTAAATACATTCAATCCAAATTAAGTGGAATGCTTAATCGGCAAGCTCATAAAATGAAACTCTATTAATCATAGAAAAATAAATACTCCACGGAAGGTTATCTCAGCAGGAAAATATATTAAATACCTAATCGTCTTATTATTAATATAACCCCATAATTAAAACTATTTTTCTGTCTGTAAGTAATAGTTGAAGTCACCAAAAATCTTAGATAAAAAATACTAGTAAATAATTCATTATATCATCTCAAAATTATATAATTTAAGAGACACAATTTTCAAAAATCCTTATTAATGGCTGATAGTTACATTGATAAGCAGAAATATTAGCCTCAATCCACTGTTTAGCATCTATAGATTCAAAAGAGATTTTATATCCACAGTTTATAACAATATATTCAAACAATAGTCGCTGTGTTCGCCCATTTCCTTCTCTAAAAGGATGAATCACATTTAATTCTGCATAATATTCAGCAAGTTTCCTAACAAGCTCATGATAGTTTAATCCTACAAGATAATCTTCATTCTCTAATATATCAAATATCCTATTCCCTTCCATCTCAATACATTTAGCATGACAGAAGCGGGTATCCCCTTTAGATATATCAATTATCCTTAGCTGACCAGCCCAATCATATAAGTCAGAAAATATCTGTTTATGAAGTTGACACCAAAAGACCAAATCGTAAGGAGGTTCCTGGAATGAAATATTCAATATAGCAAGTTCAGTGAGTTCCCTTTCTGCCTGTTCAAGCACAATGGGATCACGAATACCTAATTTATTAATCAATGTGTCTATACCCGGATATGTGTAGGGATCTTGCCCTGCTCCATATTTATCTATCATAACCACCTCATTGTAAACTATATTTCCTAATGAGTTTATCTTTAAGATTTTTTTGCTCTTTCGGTGTTTCAGGCAAACTATTCATAACAATATTCATCCCTTCAAGGCGCATGCTATCTCTATAGTTTTTTAATTTTACACGGTCAAAATAATGTTTTTTTTCATTATAAGTTGTCATTATTGCTCTTCTATTCTTTTGGTTTCTAATATTTTTCTCTTGCTGACGGGAATATTTAAACTTAGCCAGATCCAAATCGCTCAATTTACAGTTAATCACCTGGCCGCTTTCAAATATCCCCCAAGAAATAACTTCAAAATAACTAACCTTCCCATTTCTAATACGGTTAATCTTTACCTCTAAGTCTTGTTGCAATATTTGCAAAACCTGTTGCACCTTACGTTCAGATATCCCTGTCGCTTCTACAATTGAACGGGTATTAGGATGATCTAATTTAGTCAAGGCCGCCATAACAGCTAACTCATATTTCATTTGAATTTCCAAGATACATATCTATGCAGCAATAGTATAAAACATCAAAGTAACGAAAACCAGAAAAGAGAATAACGCTATTATTGACGAATCCGGTAAAGCACATGTTCATGAAGCGGGTGCCCATCCGGTAATGAAGGATGCAAAAAAGTATTTTCATCTTTTACCATGCCAAGCCGCTCCATAACTTTTTGAGATCGCAAATTGGAAATTGTCGTAAATGCAACTATTTCCTCAAGTTTCAATTGGGTGAAAGCAAAATTCAATGCCTTACGTGCTGCTTCATTGGCATAACCTCTACCCCAAAATGGCTTATTAAGACGCCATGCAATTTCAACACAAGGTGAAAACGGTAATTCCGCTATAGGAATATTCAAACCGACAAAACCAATAAAATCCCCGGTTTCTTTCAGCTCCACAGCCCATAATCCCCAACCTCCCTGTTGCTCAAATCTCTGGATAATTCTATCCACCATGGTATTACTCTGTTCCGCCGTCAAGGTGGTAGGAAAATATTCCATGACTTCTACGTTACTATTCAAATAGCAAAATGGTAATCTGTCTTCCTCTCTCCATGCCCGCATGATTAATCTGTCTGTTTCCAACACTACAGCCATATTCTCCTCCTCCCAATATTAGTTAACAAACAGAACACCTACCTATACGGCATACCACATACTTTAATCAGAGTCATTAAAACAATTAAATAGATATACCCGTTATCTTTCAAGTTGCCTCTTTGTTGGCTGCACTCGCTCACCCCGGTCACATAGTTTGCTATGCTCCCGGGGATTCACTCCCTCGCCGTCGCGATGCATCTTGAAATCCATAGGGTATAAGATTACTACAATAAACAAAACTAAAGAGAAAATAGAACAACTCGTTAAAAACTAACAGGGAAGTGGCCCGTGCCGGAAGGATCTGAATCAGATATCACACGGGCCTGGTTTATCAAGCACTGGTTTTTACCGTGGCCTTATCTTTAGATTTATCATTATTGGTATCTTTTATTGGCACAACACGTTCAGATGCTGTCTTGTTTTCAACCTGTTCCGATTGCCCAAAAAACAGGCCTCCGCGCTTGATAGACATACTGCCGCAACGACTGATTCCGCGCAGCTCACCATGTTCAAGAATATCCAACGTTGCTGCACAGCAAGTCCCCACAACGTCACCATCAATAATGATTTCTGGCGCGCTAAGTTCACCTTCAACCCGTCCAGCATGCATAATGCGGATCGCGCCCTCTTTCACCCGGATATTGCCAATCACTTTGCCCCAGATTTGTATATCACCTTCTACATCAATATCACCCTTAAATACCGAACTTTTGGCAACAATAGTACAACGACGAGCTTCTGCACCGGCGTTCTTTTTATCATCAACAAATTGAGATACCGGCTCAACAGCCGCTGCCTCTGCTTTTTTTCCAAACATAGTTTTTAATCTCGACCTCATGTGAATAAAGCAAAATATTAGAGCCAAAAAAGAGAGAATCGCTGTCACTGTACAGCCAAAAAAATTACCAGCCAGATAGAATCCCAGAGCAATGCTCCACATGATCCATATACAGCTCAAAAAAATGTTGTCCGAAAAACGATGTTTTGCCATGTTTGTTCACATTTTTGTTATTTTTCATGCTTTTTTCATTAGAAAATACAAAACCAAAATCACTATTTTAACAGAGCAGATAACAATCAATGCTAAAGGAAAGCAGGTATTTACAACGTTATTAAACGGTTAAAAACCTATACCCGTTATCTTTCAAGTTGCCTCTTTGTTGGCTGCACTCACTCACCCCGGTCACATAGTTACCTATGCTCCCGGGGATTCATTCCCTTGCCGTCGCGGTGCATCTTGAAATCCATTGGGTATATATTCATTCTTCGATAATAATTAACAAGGAAAAATTAACATTAAAATAGATGCTTTATATTTATAATTGTTAACATAAATCAACAATAAAGTCACGTTATTAATGTTTAATTTTATTTACAGATGATGTGTTATAAGAATATTTTTCAATTAATATCTACTGATATTTACCTAACAAACATATTACTTATTTATATAAAAAAATTAATTTATTAAAAATACCAATATTACTGTACAAGAAAAGCACAATTAATATCCAATAAATCAATTACTTTTATGAATAAATGACTCAATTACAACCTTATAATATTAATTATAGATTGGATAAACCATCATAAATTACTCATTTAAACTATATCATTATACAAAAAGATTAATATTAAAAATATTTTTTATTTATATTATTTACTAATTTTATATTAATATAGAAAAGAGATAAGATTGATATGAAAGTAATTCAATATTGAGAGATATAATGAATGAAAAATTATATAGTGGGGATAACTTAAACACCAAAATTTTATTGAAAATAATCAGACCTCACTTGTCTCACAATCAAGAAATAGTTATTAAAAAGTAAAATTTATCATTAATCTGAATATATGAAGCTTCTTTCGCTGGCACAACTTCAAAGATTTATCAGTCTTATTAGTCACCCAAGGTAAAGCCAGCAATATTTTCAATGTTGCCTTGGATAATAACTGGTGAACTACTGGTTGTAATCTGCAATTTACCAAATGGTTCTCAAGACTTTTATGGATTGAAGCTCTCACTTTTTTCAATACTACGTTGGAAATTTTCCCCTGATTGATAGTTTTACCAAGAAGATCCTGATCGGTAGAATAAGGTATAGCAATAATAGCGCCATTAAAGGTCACTGTGATATAGCTTCGATCAGCTTTATTTGCAACAGTCACAACACCCAATATTAACATGGCCGCTATTATAATTTTATTCAGTTTCATTTCGAATTATTACGATTAATCTAATAACGATTAATATCAGCATAAAAAAACAACATATTTTAAATAAATAATTTTATTGGTGATCCTATTTTAATCTTATCAAGATTAGAAAAAATTTGATGTAAGGAATAAACCATAAAAAATATTTATATATGAACAATGACCCTATCGACCTTTAAAGTATTACAGAATAATTCAATTAATAAAAACAAAAAATACAAATCCAAATAATTTCACAACAAAATACTTAGATAACATTTCAATACGATCATTTGCGATCTATAGTGTCGCAAATTATATCTATATAAGAATAAAATACTTTATGCAATTTGTTTTTCAAATTAAAAGATCTAAAATTTCAATTTTTCGATATAATCGTTCTGCATCGTATAAAAACCAACCTTGACAAAACAGGATATACCCGGCAATTCTTTATGACTGAATAGGACATTCAGATTGCCCTCATGTGTTGAAATTAACCGTTGGATTATCCTAATTGCTCAAGATATCCAACTGGGTTCAATAAAGCCTGGAGTTAATATGGAAAACCGGAAAGATTCGACTCAACCTTCCCAGACGGATCAAATACTCAATGTCATATCCGAATTATGTACTATTCGTAAAATGCAAGCGGCTCCCCCACCAGAATCATGGCCTAGTACGCGTGATGTAGCGGAACAATGCGATTTCACCATCTACAAAGCACGTTATCTGTTATTGAAACTGGCTAACAAAGGATTAGTTATGGTAACTCCGTCTCCCATTAAGAATTCTCTCCGATGGTATATACCGGAAGACAAAATTAAATCTATCTAATGTCAAACAAATCTGAAGAAAAGGATGTCTGCTCTGTGCAGTAGGGCCAGTCTATATAGTCGAAAACTTGAAGAGACGACATACGGCCCTATGGTGTTATTCATTCAAATCGCTATATTCTTTCTATGATAAAAGTCTCAACAACGCATTCAAGTGCAGAGATATCATAATCAATTATTATCATTTTATTTCAGAGGAAGCCAGAATGGAAAAATTGCATCGTTGGGAAAAGGATGGATATGTTGTCACTACAGATAAAAATAAATTAGATATTACGATCATACAACAGTTTCTGACGAACTCCATTTGGGCAGAAGGGATCGACAAGGAGACAGTTAAGTTGTCGATCGAAAATAGCTTGAACTTTGGTCTATATAAAGATACTCAGCAGATAGGATTTGCTCGTATCGTGACTGACTTCACAACCTTTGGTTATCTTAGTGATGTTTTTATTTTAGACGACTATCGAGGATTAGGATTAGGACGTTGGCTAATGACATGTTGCCTGGAACATCCCCAAATAGCACAGCTTCGTCATATTATGTTAGTCACTTCTATGGCGCCGTGGCTGTATGAAAAAATGGGTTATTCCCCGGTAAACGAAGAAAACTTTGTTTGGCAAATTGTCCGACCTGATATTTACAAACAACCTAAGCTATAAAGTAGTCATATCAATTAGTCATGAAAAATGCCCGACAAGGTGATCGGGCATTACTGCGACAACAACCACACTATTGCGATAAGCAGGCAGCTATTGTTTTATCAACTTGTATCTTTTAACCAGAAATTAGAAACTGGCATTAACACCTAAACTGAAAGCATAAGTGTGATTCTGAACATCACCATCATTACGTGATATTGACACAAAAGCGCCCCAATCTTTTGTAATAGCAGCATTCATGCCGATAACGTATTCACGCCAGTTGGTGTCCTGCTTTTGACTTTCACTAACGAAAGATGTCTCAGTTGAGTTAATGGCACTACTAATCTGATAACGACTATCACCGAACTGGTGGTTAAACCGAACTTCAGCATAGGGATTAAAACGACTAAAATTGGTGTCCAGACGCCAGCCTAATGTTCCGACCTGAGAGTCGTAACGTTGATCGCCGAAATGCATAGCCGTGCTGCTCTTACCTGATTCACGATAACCTTTAACATAACTCTTATCCCAAGCGTATTGGATAATCGGGCTGGTCATGACTGTAGATGTCAGCGGAATATCCCAACCCGCAGTAATGCGTCCGCCCCACTGATGACCGGTAGTCGAAGCATGCTCCTTGCGCAGCCACTCATTGAGCACAATACCACGCGTAATGTCTTCATATTTCATGTCCAAATAGTGAAGATCGCCGCTAATCCAACCTTTATCGTAGTAACGCCATAAGCCATAAGTGGTGAAGACATAACCACGACCATCAGCGTAAAAATGATTAACTGAGCGCTTATCCTGATAACGAGAGATCATTCCCCCCAACAGAATATTATCCGTGAGCTGATAGTCACTACCCAGAGTCAGTGTGCTGTTGTGATTACCACTATAACCACCGAATACGCCTATTTTACCTTGGTCATTACCCACGCTACGTAACTGTTGCAAACGGCCGTCAAGAGAAGCAAGCGCCCCCTTCACCGGCACATTGTTGGTATTCGTCAGTGACATAGCCTGATGTGGAGCATTAAGGATTGAAATAGTGTACTCACCAATCATACGCTGTGCGTTTGGAGTTGGATGAAAATCGTCAGCAAATAAAAAGAGTTGATTGGCATCAAAACCGGGAACATCGGAATAACAAGCACTGGCATTAACAGTCCGAGCACAAGCATAACCTACTGTATTGGAAAAACCATAACGTAAAGGATTATCAATGACCTCATGTAAAAGTGCATTAACATCAACTCGAACAATATTGCCGCCCTTCTGGCTAAGTTCGATATCTTCTAATTGGTTGTAGCTATCAACCAGCTCTGACGCACTACGGCTTACTTTTTCATAAGTACCAAACAATTGTTGAGTTATCTCCTCCGCTTTTTTAGCATCCCCCCCTGAAGCTTCAAGTCCGATATTTTTGAAAACACCTTGGATAACTTGAAGACGGGTGCCTTCATCGATTGTTGGATACTTGTTGACTGCCGCATGAACTTTATCCATCGCCTCCTTAAGTTTGCCTGAGGTAACTTTAGATTCTAGCCCTCTAGAGATAATGGTCTCCATAAGCTTCGGAGTGACACCAACATCAGGAACCGTAGGTACGATCACCAACCCAGCCCCCGTATTGAGAAGCGTATGTACCTGGAATGCAGCGGCTTTTGCACTCTTATCAATTATTCCTTGCGCTTTACCCAAATCTCCCAATGCCGCCTGAATATCATTACCACCAATCCAGTGAACATACATGCCATTAGGATCAGCACGACCACCGTGGCTTGCCAGATAATTATCTACCTGATTTTGAGTGTTGTGATCTTTATTTAAATCAGAAACAGCAGTCGCTCCACCTACTGCGTAATTATTCCCCCCACTATTAGAATTGGTCAATTTAGTCCCTAAGTGTTGAGCAATAAGATCATTATACAACTTACTGGTTGTACCATTGATCGTATATCGACCTCCATTTCCGCTGTCACTCAAACTATCACCAAAAACATATAGCTGGTCATAAGTGTGTGCATTAGAAATTGCACTTATCGAAAGTGCTAACACGCCTGGTGTAAATATAAATGCCCTTTTCATTAATATGATCCTCAAGAAGTTATTTTATATTTATCATTGAACTAGCCGTTCAACTAAAATGATCAATCCGAATAGAAACTACGTTAATGAGATATGACGCAGTCCCCTTTTTGATTAACCAATACCTCATTATAGTTAGCAACAGAGAGAATCCCGCACTGTTTTTTTAGGTTTTAAAGTTTAGTGTTGCTTGATTGTTCAATTAATCAATTTGGTTAAAATTCAACTATCTATAAAAAGTAATATTAGACCAAATTGATTCAATTCTCTCCTCTGCTTCATGAAATAGATCACAAAACAGACAGAATAAGATTCTGATAGGAATAATGGATAGCTTTAAGTAATATCTGAAGCGATCCATCACTACAAACGTGATAGCATCAATTCATCTCAGTTCAGAAAAATAAAAGATTAAGAAGAATGAATATGAAAATTCAGCAAGCAATGAAGGCCGATTTCAATAAACTGATCGAAATCTGGGAAGCCTCGGTACGAGCAACACATGACTTTTTATCTGACGAATATATTAATCAACTACGCCCATTGATTCTGCATATCTATTTACCGATGCTGACGGTTTATAAAGCGATAAATGATAAACACGAAATTGAGGGTTTTATTAGCGTTGATCAGCATCGAGTTGAAATGTTGTTTATCACTCCAGATTCCCGTGGCAAAGGCATCGGCAAAACATTGCTGAATTTTGCTATTAGCGAATTAGGTATCAATGAACTTGATGTTAATGAACAAAATGTTCAAGGAGTAGGTTTCTATCAGCACCAAGGATTTAGCGTTTTCAACCGCTCAGAAATTGACGGTCAAGGTAATCCGTTTCCGTTATTACATATGCGAATTGAACGGCCGAACGCCAAAGCTATCTAACTCACACTATCCCCACATGACGCCACTATTATCAAGGCAGCGACAGTCTCTTCGCTGCCCAAACCTATACCCGTTATCTTTCAAGTTGCCTCTTTGTTGGCTGCATCTTGAAATCTATAGGGTATATATTTATTTCAAATTAAATTCTATTGCTAAGGTAAGCTCTTTTGGCAAACCAGCCGGTTTCAATCCTACCGATCGAGCTTGTTGAATCGCCGCAAGGGCTGCCCGATCCAATTCATCAGCGCCTGAACTCTGTACTAATTGGTGATTCGTCAAATCGCCACTATCCAGCAAGCTAAACCTGACCTGAACTATCCCCTGTTGCTTCATTTTCTTAGCCCGACGCGGATAGCGTTTATGTTTTTCAATTTCACGACGCAAGGCAGCCTGATAGCTTTGTAACTCATCAGCTCCCACGCCCGTCATCGGTTGACTGGTCGTCGCCTGACGGGCGCCTGCTTGTGAATCCACAGCATCTCTCCCCGCTAACTGAGAGTTACCTTCCGTTTGCTCTGCCTGTTTTTGTTGAGGCTCTTCTACCGGTTTTTTCTGTGGCTGAGATTTGTCCTTCGGTTTAGCATCCACATGCTTTTCTGGCGGTGGCCTCGGACGTTCCTGTTTGCGTGGCTTATCCGCTGGCTTATTAAGTACTATTTTTGCCTCATGTGGTGATTCCGCTACCACTATCTCTGGCGGTAACGGGGGAGGAATAGGTTCCGGTTCTACAGGTTGTTCCTGTCCGGCCGGTGCTGCCGAAGCAACCATTTCTATTGACATACTAATTATTGGCGAATTCACTGATTGATTATTCGCACTGTCATCACGCAGTAAATGCCGCGCCATAAATCCAACAATACCCGCATGTAACAGTAAGGAAGCACACAAGCCAATATAAATACGATTTTTCATCATAACTTCAAGCCATCTTTCCGTTCATTATCTGTGGAGATTGCCAGCGCGCTTAACCGCAACCGGCAAATCTCCTTTAAAGAGTCAGAACCGACTGGTGACACTAAGCTTAAACGTCCGACCAGGCGCTGGCATCATGGAACGCGTTAACGGGTCCAGATAATAGCGATCGGTTAAGTTGGTGCCAGATAATTCAACGACTACATCTGGCGTAACCTGATAATTAATATAAGCATCTACAGTCATTACCGAATTCCAGCGCATCGGATTATTACTTATCCCTTTATAAACACCGGGCATTTTTTTCATTAACCATTTTTCATCCTTATTCTCCACACTGCTATGGTATAATACTCGGCTACCGATCTCTAAATTTTCATCCAATAACCGGCCACCAATATTCAGATTAAGAGAATAACGAGGTGGAATAGTTGTCCTTAAAAAACCACCGGGAAAACCGCCATCAATACATTCAGGAACACCAAACTGGTTTCTTGGATCTAACATAAGCGATGCAGTTTTATCACAAACTTTATTCTTAAGATTATAAGATAGGCCAAAATGGGTAAAGAAACTACCGTTATCATAACGTCCCTGTAGTTCTAAACCGGATAATTTCTGTTTATCTAGTTGAGTAAATACAAAGTTACTGTCACGATCAAAAACATGCTCAATGACAGTATTGTAATAAGCGAATCTAATATCCGCATTACGCTCCGCACCCAATAACTGACTTAAATCATGCACATAACCCACTTCCACTGTTTTACTACGTTCAGGTTTAAAAGCGCGTGCTGGTTTATCAGTCAAACCGGAGGAAAAGCCAACGGTATCTTCAAAGATACTCGGCATACGTACTGCTTCGGCATAACGGGTATAGATACGTGCATTATCAGAGATATAAGCCGTTGCGGAAAATACCGGCGCCCAAGCATGATCTTTACGTTTAGGTTGTTTAGACCAACGCTCCTGCTCACTTTTTGCTTTATAAACACCACTATCACCAGTACTCAATATTTCTCCAGAGTCATCAATATAACGGCTATTCTGCTGAACGGTACTGTATTCATATTTATACACTTCTTTATTCGTCACAGGATCAATAACGCGTTCGTTCATATCAAGTTTCCCATTAAAATAGGGATTATTTTGTTTATATAACTTACCATCGTCATGATATTTCCAAAGCACGTCTACCGGTACCATAGGGCGAAGAATTGAATCTCGTGTTTTTGAACTTGTAAATTTTTTATCAGTGTATTCGTTAAATTCATCATCAGTCAGACACTCAAAACATTCATCAAACTTTTTATATAGTTCAGCTTCCCGGTCGGTAAGTGTTCTCAGATATCGCAACCCTTGGCCAACCAACTTTTTATCCTTACTATAACCAATATCACGAGCCGCCAAACGTTCATTTAAAAAATCATCCTTAGACCAATAACTGATTCGCCTAGCGCCGGCACTTAATGCCAGCCACGGGGTAGGACGCCAGTCAAAATTAAAGGCAACATTATTCTCCTGACGGCGTCCTTTTCTTGGTGGTGATCGAAAACTAGAAAAATTCTTCCCTTCATAATCATCATGAGAACCTAAACGTTCCTGTTGCAGACTAGCTGACAAGGTTAAATCTAAATTTGAGGTCAATTCGAAAGCATTAGAGAGATCAATTCCCCAACGGTTATTATGGGTATTAGTAGAAGCAGTATCTACCAGACGACCATCTTTATTCGGATTTCTTTCCTGCCGCCCCCCCACATCCCAAGCTTCATCCCGCTCTCGCGGTTCACGTGGATATCCCCCGGCAGTATTGGTATCGCTGATAGTACGGGTAATCCAAAATTTCATATCAAAATCAACCCATTTGTTCCCGTCAGGTTTCCATTTATAATCCAGATTAAATGCCTGCTGATGTACATTCGCCAGCGGCCACTGTGGTACAACATTATTTTCAGCCCGAACCCAACCAAGCCGCGAAGGCATAATCTCCCCGTAAATCGTTTTAGTATCGCGGATACCAAACCCAATCGTCTGTTGATTAGCCAGATACCAGGTATTTTTAAACAACCAAGACTTCATTTCACTGGAAGTATTCGGCACCTCATTTCCAGGGCGATATATACGTGCCACAAAAGGCAGATAAGGATCATATGACCGGGTCCCACCATCAAGGATCTCTATATCCTTTTTATTAATGGGCTCATCATAGCGATGAGCACCACCCTTGCCGGCAAAATAGTTTCCTTTACTGCGATAACTATAAGCTGCCATTAAATCAAAATATTCCTGCCGGGTACCTATCGCCAGACGTATCGCATTATCTTTTAGGCCCAATAATTTATTATCTTTTGAAGTTTTTGGCGTAATTTCTAACGCAGGATCAACATAATTAAATCCTTGATTAAAATCGGGAACATCTCGATAATCTTGTCCCAATTGTAGATGAGGTACACGTTCCTTAACTGCATTGCTGCTGGTTTCCAATTTCAAGTTAATACCGAATTGCTCATCTATCGGTACCACATCATCAATACCCAGAGTTTTGATCATTACCGCCCCACCGATCGAACCTTTTACTCCACGTGTCAATGATGGACCTTTTTCTATTTCAATGCTGCTGATCAAATTAGGATCAATATAGTTACGATTATTCGCACCGTTATAACCACGCCAGGTGGTAATTGCCTGTTCAGTACCGTCAATAGTAACAGGAACCCGCCCCTGCCCCTGAATACCTCGAATATTAGGATCTAATGCGCCACTGTTTCTCGAATCACCACTAAATACGCCAACTGCACTTTTTAAAACATCCGCCGGTGAAGCGCCCTTATAGCGTTCTACCAAATCCTTACCCAAGTAAATATTGGTAATATCTTTATCATAAACCGCATCATAACCTGCCTCATCTTTTTCACTGGTCGCTGAAACGTTAATTTTACCGAGGTCAGCCTTATTTTCAGCGGACTGTTTAGATGATTGAGCCGGGGTTACTAGTGTTTCTGCATCAGCACGATAAGGCATCATACTGTAGGCCAACACCAGCATGAATGTTATTTTGCTATATTTATTATTTAATTTATACATAATCATTATCTGCCATAGTGTGGATTGAAATAACTTGTTACTTCAACCAGTATCAAAAATACTTTTCAAACTTGACTAACACTTCATTCTTATTATAGGAATAGAGCCAATCAACATTACTACTATTTTTTCTAAATCGATAAGTAATTACTGGGGTTAAACCGAAAACTTCAAATTTAGGCATACTCACAATTGCCGCATAGAATTGTTCATTATCTTTACGACGTGCATTTAGAGGTACGCTGTAATCACCAAATTGCCGCTGGCGCAATGCAGTAAATACCACTGCATTAATTCCCGGATACAATTGAGTGGAAATGCCTGCTCGCACACCTTTTTGCTGATAATCATCTACTCTCTCAACACTGGTTTTATTAACCCAATCCCCCCCTGCAAAGGTAATGGTTTGATCAGTTAAATAATAAGATAAGGTGGCATAAACAGAGGTCATATTACCGTCATTATGATTATAAAGTTTATGATAACGAAACTGCTTATATTCTCCTTCCAAATTCAATACCAGATTTTTAGATAGAATATGCATCCATTCGGATTTTATTCCCGTAGTACGATAACGAGAATGGTTACCAACATAATTAAACTCAACAACTGGCCCTATTAGGAAATCATCCTTTTGCGCTTTATAGCTATAGCCCAAATAAGCAGAAGTGGTATTTTCATTCTCCTCACTATGATAACGGTAACTTTCTCCATAAGTCATCGAGCGTAAAAAGACACCGTGGTGACCACTCAGCGGATATATCTTACGCAACGTAGCATCATAACTTATACCATTTGCTTTCTTTGCCATAGGCAAATTACGTTCAACTGCGCACTCACCATTTTCACGATAAAGTGTGCAAACAGGAGGCTTATCCGGCGACATATTCGTGTTATCGTTAAAGATATATCCCACGGAAAAAGACCCACGCCAAGCATTGCGAAAATTAATCGCCTCCTGATAATTAGTTATATTCTTAATGACTGCCGGTGGTAATTTATTTTCATTATCGCGACTAGCCGCTGAAATTTCATTAAATAGTAAACTAGCTTCTCTATTTTTTTGATTCTCATAATAGACTCTAGCTAACTCTAATTTAGCACGGGTAAAATCAGGCTGTTGCTGCAAGATGGCCTGATAATGCTGTTCTGCTGCTGCCAAGTCACCCTGAGAGCGCGCCAGATTTGCCCGAGCAAAACGGACCAATTGGATATCATGTCCAGGTAACTTCTGGTATATCAACAAAAAGCGCTCGACATCCTTCACTTGTTGATGATTAATGGCTAAATAGAGCGCCTGACCAATATCATTCACATTATTCTCAATACTAAAAGTCTGACCATTAAGTACTATCGATAAATGATCCGTTTTTTTATTTACAGTTTCATCCGTGACCAGCGCTTTTTCTTGATCCTGTAAATTCCGTTGTACGTTATGCCACAATCTTCTACCGGTATCTTCATCTGCCAGAACCAAAGAGGGATAAATAAACAAGCAATTGATCAATATGGAAAAACGGATAATGGGTATATTTAACATCGGAATATCACTGCTTCATAGTCGAGCCGATAAATAAACAAAATAAGACAAAGCCCATATGAACTTTGCCTTATTCAGCTAATACAAATTCATATTATGGATTTTTAGTTCCACCAAAGGCAGTATCTTTACTGTGATCCGCATCAAATTTAGCCACCCCAGCTAAACTAGCTGCATTATCGCCAAAGAAGTGACCGCTGTTTGTCCCTACAACATTTCCAGCAGTCGCCCTACCCGCAAATGAACCATCTGTTCTAATCCTAGAATTAATACCAACGGTCAATGCACTATTTGCTATTGAACCAGTAAGCCTTTTCTGACCGAAATCAGCAGTAAATGTCCCATGCAGGGCATTGCTACCACTATATTGGTTAATTCCTTTAACCGTATAAGTTGCTACGCCACCGGTAGGTAAATTAGTTGTCACATCTTTACCAGAATAATAGGCGGTATGAGTAGTATCATCTACCGTGCCTTTTTGTGACCATTCACCAAAATAAACATCAGCATTAGCCACTTTACTGAAATTGAACACCCCCATCCCACTATGGCTACCTGATCCCGGCATAGAAATTTTGTGAATTCCATTTGCATCCGCTGCGGCATAACTTGCAAGATTTGAAAAGCTAGTAATTTTCCCCCCCCAAATAGACTGAACTCCTATTCCCGGTTCTCCACCCGGAGTCGGATGACCTCCACCACGTGCATCAGTCACACCTACCTGGATACTTTGTTTCTGACTATCAAACTGTTGTGTTTGCCCAAAACCTGGATCAGCCATAGCTTGTGTTACTAATCCACATGTACCTAATACTGCAATTAACACTTTAACTTTGTTCATAGCATATTCCTTATGTTAACTAATTAAATGTTAGAGTATTGCTTATTACATAGTTTTAGTACCGTCCGAAGACTGGCGCACATATTAACGTACTTTTAATAAAAAATGAAATGATAATCATTATCATAAAACAATCGTATCTATTTGTATAGAATGGCAATTAATTCAGCTAACTATTTAATTATTAAATAAATATTCACCATAACCTTAATATAAAAATGGATATAATCTTAGATGAATCACCCAATAATGAGTGTAAAAATATCAATACATACCGATATATGAACGAGAAATTATTTCAAAAAGAAATTAATGCAATGATTATTATTTTTATAGAAACCATTTAATATAAAATTAACTATTTCACATTAATCAAGAAATATTTAACAATGATAACTAAAAATCAAAAAGATATATTTCACCTAAATGATTTAAATAGAAAAAACCATTACATCGAATATAAATATATTTATTCAGAAAAACATTATTAATATACTTTTTACTAAACCAAGTAAAATAAACATATTACTAACATGATTTAAATTACAACTTAAATATAATTTCATATTGATATCAGATGAATAACCATGATTTTAGGAAGTAAATTTTTATTCACAATAAAAAATTTTATGAAATAAACCGTTAAATGGCAATATTGATGATCTTCTAGCGATAGATGAAAGCGTTAAATAAATCAATAAAATTCCCTATCTTTAGACAGAGAATTAAATGTAGATATGATAGCTATTAGGCTAATATAGGTATTATTCAGGTTCTTTATATCCTTGCTGCATCAACTATGTGGTTAAATTAAGAAATTAACCGAGAAATCATTCCTTTCTGTCTAACCTTTAATATGATAAACAGCAAAATAGCGTTCACAAAAAGCCCCAAAACCAACCCATACCAAAATCCTATAATTCCCATACTCTCGGTTACCCAGTTTGTCAAAGCTAAAACAAACCCCAATGGCAAACCCACTAGCCAATACCCGAATAACGGCGCGTAAAATACTGATCGGGTATCATGAAAACCCCGTAAAATACCGGATAAAGCCGCCTGGCAAGAGTCAAAGAATTGGAACAGGCATAACAGAAAGATTATATTAAGCGCAATTATTATGACTCCATTATCGTTAGTATAGAGTGAAATAAATGAACCTGCGAAATAGTAGATTAAAACGCCAATAACTGCGGAAATAGATAAAATTAAAGCAATTGAGATCCTTATAGTACCTGTTAATGATGTTCTATCTCTCTTCCCAATATAGGAACCGACTCTCACTGTCACGGCGGCTGCAATCCCCCCAGTTACGGTATAGATGATAGAGGTAATATTAAGCATAATATTATGTGCAGCAATGACTTGAGCACCTAAAGGAGCGGCAGTAATAGCAATTACATCCAGAAATACCATTTCAACAAAAAGAGCCAATCCACTTGGCATGCTAATATAAAACGTCCTAATTAAATCATTATATTTTGGTAAACTGAAATCTGGCCTATAGCGACGATATTTATTCTTTAGCAAAAAATAGGCAATCAGACATACAGCACTTAGGTTATTAATAACCGCAGTTGTAATACCCGCGCCAATGCCCCCCATTGCTGGTAAACCCAGTTTTCCATAAATAAATATGTAATTTAATGGTATATTCAATAATAAAGCACCAGCAGATAAATACATGGCGGTTTTCGTATCTTCCAATCCTTGTAGAAATGAACGAAAAACATTAAATATCATAACACTAGGAACACCACATGCCATCGCAAGAACATAGCCCTGGGTAATTTCTAAAATATGCTCATCTATGCCTATGAGTGAAAGTAGCCAGCTAACTAATATTAATAAAATAATTATTGGTATCGAAAGTATCACCGCTAGAAACAAGTAATTTTTAAGACTTGCTTTAATCCCTTCGTCATCATGTTGCGCTTTCTGCTTAGCTACATCTGCTGCGAGCATGATAATCATCCCATATCCTAATACAAATATAGGAAACCAAATACTACTGCCTAATGTTACTGCTGCTAAATCAGCCGTAGCATAGTGACCAGACATCACAATATCGACAAAACTCATTGCCGTACGTGCTATCTGACTAACGATGATAGGGAAAGAGAAAAATAAAAGTTGTTTTAACTCCCGCCGGTTTGAAAACTTAGCCATAAGAATCCCATTAATTTATTGGTTAGTGCCAATATTGATCATACTAACAATAAATTACGACCAAAATCATTTAAAAAAGTTTGAAAAAATCAGAACGATGAGTATACCTTCTATTTTCGTTCAGGCAACAGTGAAGAAATAAATTAAAGCAATCTAACGAAAACTAACTATTTCATAGAAATTTTTGTGATCTTTCTAAAAGATTGAATATTTATTTAAGTATTTTGTTCCCATTTTCTATATTAATAGTTAATGTTACTTGGATGAAATTATTGAACTATTTTGTGATAACATCCACATTATTAAAAAAATAAAAATACTAACATAGCTAAAGCAAATAATTAGTCACTTTTTCAAATTATTTCTTTAATTAATAAAGAATTAGCGGAAATATATCCTATGGATTTCAAGATACATCGCGATGGCAAGGGAGCGAATCCCCGGGAGCATAGATAACTATGTGACCGGGGTGAGTGAGTGCAGCCAACAAAAGAGACAACTTGAAAGATGACGGGTATATGGTTTTAACAAAAACTGCTTACACCATCCATCAAAGACATATGTCATCTTACCGTAAAAGAAGAGATCGAAAATGAAACCAGAAACTCTTGCTATCCACGGCGGATATTCCCCAGATCCAACAACCAAAGCTGTTGCCGTTCCTATCTATCAAACGACATCCTATGCGTTTGACGATACTCAACACGGCGCCGACCTATTTGATTTAAAGGTTGAGGGCAACATCTATTCTCGCATTATGAACCCTACCAATGATGTATTGGAAAAACGGGTTGCTCTACTTGAAGGAGGAGTCGCTGCTTTAGCGGTTGCATCTGGCATGGCGGCTGTCACCTGTGCGATTCAATCCATTGCCAGCGCTGGAGATAACATTATATCTGTTGCTAAATTATATGGCGGCACTTATAACCTGCTGGCTCACACGTTGCCGCGATTCGGTATTGAAACACGATTTGCTGAACACGACGATATCGCAGCATTGGAGTCACTAATTGATGATCGTACCAAAGCAGTATTCTGTGAATCTATTGGTAACCCGGCAGGTAATATTGTTGATCTGAAAAAATTTGCCGAAGTGGCTCATCGTCATGGCGTCCCTTTAATTGTTGACAATACTGTCGCCACCCCTGTGCTTTGCCGCCCCATTGAGCATGGCGCTGACATTGTTATTCACTCTTTAACCAAGTATATGGGAGGACATGGTAATTCTATTGGCGGCATCATTGTAGATTCCGGCAATTTCCCTTGGAAAAAACATAAGCAACGGTTTGCCATATTGACGACCCCGGACCCCTCCTACCATAACGTCGTTTATACCGAGCAATTCGGCAAGGCTGCCTTTATCGGACATTGCCGTGTCGTACCGCTACGTAATATGGGAGCTGCACTGTCGCCTTTTAATGCTTTCCTTATCCTGCAAGGATTAGAAACTCTGGCATTAAGAATGGAGCGTCATACTGAAAATGCGCTGAAAGTCGCTCATTATCTGCAAGATCATCCTCAAGTTAGTTGGGTGAAATATGCCGGGCTGTCAAACCACCAAGAACATGAACTGGCTCAGCACTATATGAATGGGAAACCATCAGCTATTCTCTCCTTCGGTATTAAAGGCGGGCAGCAATCCGGCGCACGATTTATTGACGCACTAAAATTGATTGTACGACTGGTTAACATTGGCGACGCTAAATCACTCGCCTGTCATCCAGCGTCAACAACGCATAGCCAATTAAATGATGAAGAGTTAATTAAAGCTGGCGTATCACAAGATATGATCCGCTTGTCAATCGGCATTGAACATATCGATGATATTATTGCCGATCTTGCCCAAGCGCTGGATGCATCTAAATAATTCAGAGTTACCCTATATACCCTATGGATTTCAAGATGCATCGCGACGGCAAGGGAGCGAATCCCCGGGAGCATAGCGAACTATGTGACCGGGGTGAGTGAGTGCAGCCAACAAAGAGGCAACTTGAAAGATAACGGGTATATACCCCGTTCTGGCGAGCGGGGTTCTATTTACTCACCATAATAACTTTCTTCACTGTATCTATTTCAATTCTTTCTCCCCAATCAATATTGTCGATTTTCATTTTCACCAATCAATATTAATTACGTCCAAAATAACTAAAAACAAAAAGCATAGGAGTAATAAATTAAGTCGGTAACCCTGTTGCCAATATTCGATTAAGTTACTCATCCTAGGAAAACGCGTCATAACGCCTAAATGGCTATTATTCACGTCAAACATACAAGGAAAATAGATGAAAATTAAGCTAACCCACACGTTGTTATTAAGTTCATTGATCTGCGGGTATGCTTCGGCAAAAATCCCCAATGAATTTAGCTCCACGCCCTCATTCGAAGATAATTTCGATGGCATAACACTTAATACCCAAAAATGGGATTACCGTGGCCTGGGTATCAGAAAAAATTGTATTAATACTCAATCAGCGGTTATTGTACGGAACGGTCATTTAACCATAAAAACTTATTCCGATAGTTCTTCTGGCAAGCTACAGAATTATTGCGGCATGATTTCAACACAAAAAAGTTTCCTACAAGCATATGGCTATTGGGAAGCCGCTATCAGATTCAATCGTGCAGAGGGTAATCAAGTGGCGTTCTGGATCCAGTCACCGACAATGGGTCACGATTTAACAAACCCAGAAAAATCAGGTGTCGAAATTGATGTATTTGAACATTTAGCCGAAGCGAAACAGGATCAATATGACCATGCTATTCACTGGAATGGTTATGGTAGCGCTCATAAGGAGTGGTCAAAGAGATTGTCTACAAATAAACTTGTTGATGGCCAATTCCACAAATTTGCTGTGGCATGGACACCAAGTGGTTATACATTTTATATCGATGATATTGCTCAAAATCTGTCGGGATTAGATCAAGTTCCAATTTCAATCGCCAACCAATATATTATTTTAAGCTCCGAAGTACCTCGCAGTTATCCAGCACAAGGTTATGGCCCGATAAATAAAACAACCGCAACATTCGATGTTGATTATGTAAAAGTTTATCCGTATATCGGTAATAAGAAATAGTCATCGATCAGGAAAAGGGAAAACAAATATTGGCGCCCAATAATTGGACGCCATTTTCTCATTAGAATTTTACATCTACTTTCGCCCACATTGTCCGGCCGGGTTCATTCACTGAGGTATTCGCTGAATAACCAAAGGTGCTATTACCGGCAAGGTTAAGGTGTTCGCTGTATTCTTTATCCAAAATATTGTCGATGCCAGCGCTCACTTTGACATTTTTGTTAACCTTATAGGCAACGTTGGCCGAAAGTACGCCGAAACCTGAACTATCTTGAAAATCTTTGCCGACAACATTCCCCTGCCCCACAGCAATCCGATGCTGGCTGCTCACCAACCGCCACAAACCGGTACTACTCCAATCACCACGTTCATAGGTCAATCCGAAGCGTGCTTCCAAAGGTGGGATCTGAGGCATTGGCTGGTTATCCGTCCGGTTTTCTCCCCAGGCATAGGCAAGGCTGGCATCCGTTTTCCAATGATCTGTCAATTGATAACCAAAGCCCATTTCTCCGCCCATGATATTGGCATTGATATTATCAGCCTGACTAATGCGGGCGTTTGTCGGGCTATATCTAAATAAAATGAAATCATTTACACGCCCTATATAAGCGGATACCCAACCATTAAAACGTTCTCCAGTATATTGAGCGCCAATATCAAGTTGAGTGGTTTTCTCACTTTTTACCCCATCAAAAGCACTGGCACTCCCCACCGGACCATATGTCGGCGAGAACAGTTCCCAATAGTCGGGGAAACGCTCGGTGTAACCAATACCGGCATAAAACATCATTGGCACATCAGCCAGAGTATGCTCTAAGCGCACAAAACCACTCGGCAAGGTATCATTACGCTCTTTTTCACTATTACCAGCAAATTTCTTTGCTCGGCTGCGATCAAGACGGGCACCGGTTATCAATTCGCTCTGTTCTGTAGCATACCAAGTTAGCTCACCAAATAGGCCATAGTTATAGAATTGAGCATCCTTTTGCCATACATTACCTGCTTTATTACGATGGATATTGGTTTGCGTATCTGCGCCACTTTCCAATTTGAAGTCTTGCCATAGCCAGGTACCCATGACTCGCCCTCCCACAACGCGACGATCCAGTTGCATAGACATACCGTGATTCATATTCATGTGCATACCACACATATGTTTACAACTCGAAGAAGGCATACCCATTGACATGGCGCTATTCGGAGAACGCAAAGTTATATTGTCCATAATATGGTTGGTATAGTTGTAATAAACTTGGGCTTCAACCTTATCAAGCACTTCACCGAGGTTAGATTTCTCAAAACGCACACCGAGACTTTCGCGTTTGAATTGCGAACCATCCATGCTACGTCCAGCATAACGAGCTTCTCCGTCCCCTTTTCCCGCGGTCAACTCAAGCAATGTATCTTTATCCGGAGTCCACCCTAACGCCAGATCACTATTCCATTTATCCCAACGTGAAGGAACGCGATACCCACCACCATCTTTGTAGTCATTTGAACGGGATTTATTTGCCATTAAACGTAAATATCCCAATTCATTGCCAATACTGGCATCTACATTGCCATCCCAACGGTCATTTGAACCCATCAATCCACTGGCATTGAATTTGACTCCCGGCTGATCAAATCGAGGATGTTCACGTTCAAATCTTACGGTCCCTGCGGAAGCACCAGCTCCCCACAACACCGTTTGAGGCCCTTTAATGACTGTCAGCAAATCATAACTTTCTGGCGAAATATAGGATGAAGGGGCATCCATTCTGCCGGGACAAGCTCCTAGCATTTCTGCGCCATCAGTCAAGAGCTTAATCCTCGAACCAAACATGCCCCGAAATACTGGATCACCATTGGTGCCGCCATTACGGATTTGAGAAAATCCGGGTATGGTTTTTAAATAATCAGAGCCGTCACTTGCCGGAACCGGCTGACGGGGGGTTTTTGGCGAGGTGACAATTGACAAAGGAGAGTACAAAGGCGCGGTTACGGTAATTACATCCCCATCATTGGTTTTTGAACCCTTTACATGGTCGTGTGCATCTGATGCGATTTCAGCCGCATAACCATTAAAAGTCGCTAGCAGAAAAAGTGGCATCGCCGAACGGATACAATGGGATAGCCTATTTTTTTTATGAGGAGAATTTTTTTCGAACATCATCTTTCCTTAATGTGAATCCACCTTCCGAAGAGATATTTCTATCAACAGCGGAATACGTTATAGAATCCAACCAAATCGTTTTTGGTATGAACAGACTTTTCCTGACTCAATAATGAGCAGGACAAGACATTTCATTATGTTTAAATTAATGAGATAAGATCTGTTCAGGCGGAGCACGAGGCAACGAATCAGAAAAGATGAAATGCGGCAGAAAGGAAGCTACGGTTTGAATCGGTGGTGGCCGTGAAGTCAGCGAAGTTGACCAAAATAGCGGTGTATTCGCCAAATCCAGCATAGGTATATGGATCAGAAAAACGCAGTATCCACAGGCAATATCCTCCAACATCGACATACCACCACCATGCATACCCATCTGCATGCCATCATGATGGTTAGTAACATATGATACGGAAGAAACGTCAGAATGAGACATATTCCAAGGCATATCACCGTCAGATGACATCACCCTATGGCAATCGACCACTTTCGATGAATGAGCCTCACCAATGCGCACATGTTCCAGTGACCGGGAGATCACTGGCGCAATGAACAACATCAGTATCGCGAATATACCGAGCCAAGCTGGCAGGCGGCTCCGCGATGTGTAAAATTGGATCAGTGACAAACTAAGCCTATTCTTGTAGAGAACACATTCAGGAACGAGATTGTACGTATTTAACGACCAAATGTTAAAACACTTTATGCAGGAATGTCGCTTTGACGACAGAATTTGTTGTTTTTTTAAAATCTGCGGGATTATTTTCATTCATTAGACCAAAAATACCGAAAATCAAGCCTGTCATAATAACTGTATTCTTAGCAATACCGTTTCCACACTGACTCTTACCCTATAACCCATAGACCTTCGTATTACAGCCGCATTTTTCTACCCTCCACAAAAAACACTCATTAGAAAAGCCTTGAGTCATGCAACTTTTTGCGGTTGTGAACATCACGTTTTCTATAGCTGAAATACAACACACGATAACGCGAAATAAGAGAGCCCTGCTCCTAACCAGAATTTTTTGATTGATTCATTAAGAATAGTCTTAAAAATAAACTAATTGCTATTTTTTTGTGAATTATGTAACATTTTCTGTTATGAATAGATATTCACCACAAAACAAATAATGACTGTTAGATTTTTTATACTGATTTATTTAACTCTGATAGTTTGACACTGACAGGGTAAAAATACAAAAAATTTATCTTTAATAATGACTTATGATAGTAGATTATTGTACTACATCAGCGCTGATAAATAGTGGTTTGTTATAGAGACATTGGTAAAGAGATACCCATAAAGGCACACCAGAAGGCCAGCACAAGAGCTGTTTGAACAAACCAGCACTAATTTATGCAACATACTCGCAAGACACGGTCACATAGCAGGTTAAATTATCAATCGCCGACTGAATTTAACTCAAAGAATGCTGGTTATCTAACCATTATATCTTTTTTTAAGGGCATATTTGAGAGAGGTTTTGCTAAGAACTTTTCTCGTTCCATTACTTAAATTTACAACTCTGGAGACAATTGTGACTTTGTGTACCAAAAAAACCCCAAAAATTTGGAATATCATCAAGCAATTAAACATCAATAACTATGTATTTAAAATGTCGGCTCTGACAAGTAACCGCAGGTCCACATTAAATGATGCTTTAGTTTACACTTTGCATTACTGTGGATTGCTGTTTCGCCATTTGCGTGTGATTTATCGACATGTCTTATTAGTAACCCTAAACTTAGCTCTTCTCTGCGGATTATTATTGGCCCCCCCATCATTAGCACAAACAGAGATACCTTTAACAACATCAGATATTCGGACTTCTATCGGTCCTGTGGTTAAAGGGGGAGTATACAACTATGCACCTTCCGTGATGTTGGACGGGGTATATCGGATGTGGTGGTGTGGCTCCGATCGCACTCATCCCGGTGACCATATTTTCTATGCCGAATCTGCATCTCTTGACGGCCCTTTCCACGCACGTGGAAGCAGGGACCCCTACCAGATTGTTTTTTCCCCTAACAAGGAAGCAAACGCATTCGATAAAGTCCACACTTGCGATCCCTCTGTCATACGGGTTAACGGTACATATTATATGTATTATGGTGGGTGGGACAGCGTTCGCGTTGATGCTGAAGGTATAACAAAAATTGGCCTCGCAACAAGTACTGACGGAATTAACTGGACACGTGCAAATAACGGTAATCCGATAATCTTACCCGCCAACAAGAAGCTAGATGGAAATCCTTATGGAGCAGGGCAACCATCCGTGTCCTATCTCAATGGCATGTTTTACCTTATGTACACCGATACGACCGGGGAAAATTCCCTAGATAAAATTTACGGCGGCGGTGGACAATATGTCTTAAGATCTCCCGATCCAACCTTTCAAAGTGAAGTGGAAGAACTTACTCCGAATGGATTCGTCACAAAAACGGAAGAGAATCACACCGGATACCGTCAAAACTATTGGGTAAGCGTCGATATGCAGTTTTCTGATGCACTCAATGCATGGATCGTGGCCCACAATGATGGCTCCAGGCTATCTTTAAGCTTTTATCCTCCAGATTTCTCTACGAAAATCTACAACGACGTCCAATTAAGTACCTCTACTGTAGAAGGTCCCGGTATTGTATCAAGACCTGATAAGCACTCAGTTGTCTCAAGTACCGGACAGTGCCGTATACTACCAATGGATGTTATCAATGCGACTGCGCGTAATTTTCCTCGCATGTCGCCTACAAACTTGGCACATATTGGTATCGACGTCAGTGCTGAAATAAACTGTGAAAGTCTGCTTCCCAGTCAGATCGCGAACATCTACGAAGGTTATGGAATTAAAGCAGCCGGTTTACCTTTAACATTTGTTGTATCTGGAACGCGTTTTCAAGCTGAGTCAATTCGGTCAATTCAGTTCTTAACTAAGAACTTCGTTGAAGTTACACCCGAGATTTTCCATGCCATTCCATATGGCGCGTCATTAAAAGTCGGTGCACCCGTTATTGGTACAACTGGACAACCAGCCGCGTTTCTTCTTAATTCCGCTAAATGGCCAGTAAATGGAATAAAGATAATCAGAGATAATAAATCATCCATTAAGATGGTACCGTCATCTGAATACGATTCCTATCCAACAAAATACCCACTCTACCTAGTGAAATAGCCATTTCACTAGCTGAGTCAAGCACAGCAACTCCTTGATATGCAGAGTTTTCCATATTACATCATGGTCGTAGCTACATACTTAGAGTGTTTCGACCATCGTTTTTTTAATTCAACATAAAGCTACCCACTTTTGCAAAGTAGAATAGCCTGCTTCAACCCAATATAGTCAGCCGACGAGGCCAAGTCGCCTGACTATAATAATCGGCATTAAAAACGCCATTCATGTTGGCCCAAAGGCATTTTTCATCTTATTACTACCATCAACTGCCCCTTTATTTCCAACAATTAACCTAATTCAGGAATCAACATTCGAATAAAATTCGCCTGTTCAGGTGATATATCATCGTCGTTAGTTATGGCGTTCTTAACAAGTTCTAGATTAGTGTCATTAATAAAGTTTTCAGTGATCGAAATTCCTGCCACCAAATTTTTAACTTGATGATAGTGTGTACAAGGCGTGAAAACAATATCACCAGGATTCTGTATACAATGAATTCCTTGAGCCTGAATGAAATCGGGATATAAGACCAGATCAGGGTTAAAAGCATCAACTTTGCCATAACCTATTTTCATTGCCTCTTCCGGCCCATAAAATACCCACTCTTTTCGACCACTAATCACCGCATTCCAGGCATGAGTAGAAGCAATATCCAAATGCATACGAGAGCCGCTGTTTTTAGGCCCCATATAAATCCAGCGAAGTAATAATAATGCTGCTTCATTATGCAAAATATCGTCTGAAACACGTTGACGAATTAAGCAAGAAAAGTAGTCAGGGACCTCATAATCACTCACCAATTCTTTAAAATAGAGCGAAAATGGCCACGCAGAAGCATAATAAGGATCGGGTTCTTCCACATCTTTTATATAATCAATATAGTCACCAAGAGACATATATTTATTATCTTTATTATTTGATGATCGAAATACTTTTATCAGGTGATGACCAAATTTTTGCTGAAAATAGTCCCATGTCCACTTTGTTCTTGCTACCCACTGTTCAGCGCCTCCTCGAATAATAAAAGGGACTCTATTCATCATACAAGCAGATACATCCTCTATGGATGGCATGGTGAACTCTACGCATTTCTGATAACTAGAATTAGAAAAATCCATCATATTTATATCGTTCCAAAGAATAAATAGTATTTTCTATAACTGGCTGAAGCAGCCAGCCAGCTATAATGCTTATACCCGTTATCTTTCAAGTTGCCTCTTTGTTGGCTGCACTCACTCACCCCGGTCACATAGTTATCTATGCTCCCGGGGATTCGCTCCCTTGCCGTCGCAATGCATCTTGAAATCCATAGAGTATATGTTAAAAACATCAAAAAATTTCTTGTGAACCGGTGCCAAGCAATCTTAACTTAATGTTGGATAATCAATTCCGAAATAGTTGATTGATGAACTTCTTCTAACCAATAAGGCAACGGCAATAGCTGTTTATAATGAGAATAATATCTGCTCTGATCTGCAAAATGAGGCGAATCAATATCAGAAGATTGCGAATAAGTGAGTAACCCGCGCGCATTAGGCCCTTGTTGATCAAATGCCACCAACATTATCCAACTAGACCCATAACGAATATGATATCCCTGATCAGTTAGCTCCGATTCCAATACTTCACCACTCACCACATCATTACCCACAGTATAATGATGTTTAGGAAATAGGGTTTCATCCCCATCCCATGTCGCGATCATATTAAAGCCGCCTTCTTCTTGAAATAACCCCGGCCAACTCATGCGATTACCTGCCGGTTTACCGTCAGGTGCGGTACTTTCAATAAATTGAAATTTACTTACCGGAATATCTAAAGCCAGCCCCACATTCTTCACATTAGCAACCGCCCGTGCTAACAAGGTAACAAGCTCTTCACTTTGTTTTAATTGGCGTGGCGTTGTTGCCGGGTGGGCTATATCAAACGGTACGGCAAAATGTTCTTGCTGATCAATTAAAAACGCTAATTCACGGAATATAATCGCGCCCCGACTATCCGCATTAAATTCACCGTTCCATTGTGATAGCAATTGACATGCCTGCGTAATATCCACCTTCATGCCATTCTCCAGTTTAATTAATCGGCTAGGTGTTTTATCACATAGGTAAATCACATCTTTTAATATCAGTTCGGCTAAATATGAACGCTCAGAGAATAACGCCCGTTCTAACTCCATGAGAGAAAATCGCTTATTATCACCCGCCGCATCCTCTATTAGTTGCAACCCCATACGAGTTCTGAATGATAGTGGCTTCCGCTCGTTACCAAGAAGTGGAGAAAAACCTTCGAGCAAATGTTCCAGGTTCGTTGCCCAGTGAGAACCATTGGAATTTTGTACATAGGATGTTTCCACAAGCTGTGGGGTCTGATCATAACCCAAGGCTTCGGTAAAAATCATTGATGATGAGTTACCCGGTAAAATAGTCACGCCATACTTCTCACGTGCCGCCGCTAGGGTTTCGTTGTCATTCAATAATTGAATAGCTTCAAGAGGTAATGCCGGTACAGCTTTATCACCAATAAAAATACCAACACCTTCTTTACCAGTTAACAGCGTGTTATTAAAAGCCAAGCCATTAAAATCTTTATAAGATTGTTTTGCATCGGCAAGACTATCCGCTCGATTCAACGCCAACCAATGATCAATCATATCAAGATTGTAAAGATTGACATCTTTCACGACATAAAATTCAGACTCGGACCAGGCAAAGTCTTCATTTTCAATAATAGGCCCAATATCAGTATAAAAATGATCTTTCGTGACAGTTTCAATACCGCTATCGGTTTTGACGTCAATATGAATTGGTTTCGACATTACCGGTTTAATAACACCATCAATCACATAATTGAGCGGATTATTAGCAGCAGTTTGCATTTTATAAACAATGACATGTTCAGCCGATGAATAAGTGTGAGTCCAGGCAATATTGTGATTAAATCCAATATTAACAATACCCGGGAAACCAATTAAAGACGCTCCCATGACATCAATCTTTCCATTCATGACATGATGCACTTGCCAAAAACGCATGTTGCCTTCATAAGGAAAATGGGGGTTCGCCAATAACATGCTATTGACCTCTTCAACTTTGTCACGGCCTAATGCCCAACCATTCGAACCAATGGAATAACCATTATTCCTTGATGTCTGTGAAGCCAACTGTTTTTGATCATCTTTATTGGGATCAGCAGCATAATAATCAGCAAGAAATTGAGCAGAACCAGGAAATACCGCAATAGAAAACACATATGCCAGCACATCCTCACGTTGAATAGGCACTACCCACTCTTGATCTCGACAAGCTTTTGGTAAGGTATAACGCCCTTCCTTTACATGGGACAGGTAGGTATTATAACCTGCAACAAACCCATCAATAATTACCTGTGAATCAGTACTTAATTGCGGCCATTTCTCACGCGCCTGTTCCACCAAAGCTAAAGCTTTATAACCGAAGTCCTCAATTAAATTCAGTGAATCCCCCTGCTTATCTCTATCAGCACCAAAGAAACGCGCACGTTCTCCCCGAATGCGTACATAATGATCCGCCATGATGCATATATTATCTTGTGCCTGAGCATAGGCATTGCCAAAACTCAGGCTTCCCAAGTCTTGCGCATAAATATGTGGGACACCATAATGAGTACGAACAATTTTCGCTTCAAATGCTGTCGTCGTCTTTTCTGAATAACTTTTAAATCCGCCACAACTTATTGTCAACAAAATAGTTGACAGTAATGTGATTGTTTTAAATGATATTTTTTTAAATAATACTGTTTTAAATGATGTCATTTTTATTTTGCCCTTAAAGTGCCTGTATAAAAGCAATCTCTGGCTTTGAATTTTGATTCCAATATTAATGCTCTGAGTAACCAACGATCATAACCATCGTATCGAGGTTCATATTCGCTACGCGCATGAGCGACTTTACGGTTATCAAATAGCAACATTTCTCCAGGAGATAATATAAAAGCCTCTCTATTTTCATTAATACACTGATTCAACTTTTCCAACGCGGCTTCTGCCTTTGGTGTTAAACAACGCATATAAGCTGGATCAAATATCATTTCTGGCTCTTTATGTTGACTTAATATGGCAACACGACGGCGGCCACCAATATTCGACATAAAGGTCGGATCGACATCGATCTCAAAGTTTGGTTCTTGCAATTCAGCAATGGTTTCAGCATCCAAATGAATATTCTTTGTTTGAAATAAGTAGGTTTCGGCATTTTTGTCGCCACGCAAACAATATAAAGCAACCCAGTCTGCTTTTGCATCATGGAAACCATCTTCAACATGCCATTCCAAAAACTCTTTATTTGTGCCTAATTGCACATTCTTATATTGTTCCATTGGAAAAACATCATCGATAAAATTAAAGTTCTTTTTATTGACAAACGAATAAATATACCCAATTCGAGATAATATCGTTGATATCAAAGTACGAACACCCGCTACCTCAGAACTATTTGTTTGTTCATAAGATAAAGGCGTTAAGCCAAGATCATCAGGGACAGGCAATCCCTTTATCAATAAATAATTTTCATTTTCTAACGCTCGAAAATCAAATAGTTTTTTCTGTAAACGCACAGGCAAATTAAATGATTGATAAAAACATTTCCAATAAAAATATTCGAAATTATCAATGTCATATTTTAGAGAAGACTTTAAAAATGCCTGCTTTAAATATGTCTGTTCTGCTGAGTCAAGCTCAAAAATGAAGTCATCAAACTCCTGAATATCAGACACGATGCACTGCCCTTTTCTATTCATAATAGGCTGTCCTTTTAAACTGTGTTGCCAATAGCCAGCAACACATACCTAGAAAAATATACCCGTTATCTTTCAAGTTGCCTCTTTGTTGGCTGCACTATCTATGCTCCCGGGGATTCGCTCCCTTGCCGTCGCGATCCATCTTGAAATCCATAGGGTATAAACTAACCAAAAAGTTTACGAATACCGGTAATGATCAAAACCAGTGCTTCTCGTTCTGCAAATGATAAATTGGGATGCCAGATATCCATTAATAAACAAATTCTATGTTTATCTGAACGGTTATAAGCTTCATGCTGATAAGAGTAATCAAAAAGTAAACACTCACCTTCTTTCCAACATCTGGCTTCATTCGCAACGATGATCTCACAATTGCTAGCAGGAATATCGACCGCAAAATGTAAATTAAGGGTGAAATTCCATAAATCACAATGCGGTTTAATCACCGTACCCGGTTGCAACACCGAAAAATGAATTTCCAATAGAGGACAATGCCAATCCCGTAATTCATTATTAAAAATATGCCATGTAGCGGGCAAAATATTGGCAACGGCGTTATTAGGCTGACCATTTTTAAATAAATATAATGCTTTCCAATCTTTTTGAGTTCCCAAATAGTGCTCATAATCGGTGATATATTGAGACTCACCACTGATGACTGCGTTAATTTCCTGTTTTATTTTACCCGCATTATTCATCAATGAGGTGACTAACGGCTGCAATTGCGGAAACGAATTCGTATCCAACCACGGCGAGGTAGAAAGACCGGGCATGATATATTTGGCATCTGCTTGTAATGGCGCTCTTTGTTGTAGTAAAGGATAAAACATATCCTCTACTCTTTTTAAACAGTCACTCCCATATTTTTCTCTAATTCCAGCCAATTGATCTTCAAATAGTTCCAACATGATAACCTCCTGATATTTATGTTTTATACCCGTCATCTTTCAAGTTGCCTCTTTGTTGGCTGCACTCACTCACCCCGGTCACATAGTTCTCTATGCTCCCGGGGATTCGCTCCCTTGCCGCCGCGATGCATCTTGAAATCCATAGGGTATATTATGATTACATCTTAGCAATAGCGGGCTATAAAGCCGCATTTTCTACTTTATCGGGGTGTACATTGATTTCAATATTATCAACTAAACCATTATCCATCGTGATAACTCTGTCGGCGATATGAAAATATTTATCATCATGGCTAATAACAATGATAGTTTTTCCATCGCGCTTCATTTCAGGAAGTAATTCATGATAGAAAAATCTTCTATAATTAGGGTCCTGATCGGCTGCCCATTCGTCAAACAAATAAATAGGTGCATCTTCCATATAAGAGATAACCAGCGCTAAGCGCTTACGTTGACCATGAGAAAGCTTAGTTGTGGATAATTTTCCATCTTTAACCGTGACTTTTGCTGCTAAATCCAATTTTTTCAGATATTGACGAGTTAATTCATCATCGGCAAGTTCACCTTTTCGATTAATTACCGTATCAAATAGATAAAAATCCGAATGAATAACACTGTACATATTCAGATAATTCTCTCGGTTATCTTTATTAACCACCTTATCATCTATGAAAATATCACCTTCAGATTTATTCAATAAGCCAATCAACAATTTGGCAAAAGTTGACTTACCACTGCCATTACCGCCTTTAATAAGGATAATTTCGCCGCGCTGAATATCCAGATTAATCGGCCCAACAGAAAAACAGTTCCCTTCACCGGCATACTTAAAGCTAATGGAACGCAGGGAAATTCGAGACCACTCTTTAAATTCTTCTGTGTTGGTTAACCTTGGCTCCATTGATAAGTTTTCAGAAAACCTCAAGCGATCAATCTTACGCAGAGATATAAGCGCTTTTACTATAGTTTCCTGGGATGATAAAATAAAATCAACAGGCCCCAGTAAGAATGTCATTATAAAGATAAAGGTAAGAATATCGTTACTTTCCCCTATTCCCCACATAATATGTGAAAATAAAATAGCCCCAAGAACCAAGAATAATAGTACTTGACCCCAATTTTCATTCAGTTTCCAGAAAATTTCCGATCTAAGATCAGAATCATTAATCTTTTCTAATGATGGTAAAACACCTCGATTAAAAAACGATTTTTTTCGTCTTTCATTGTTATTCAGCTCTTTAACCCCATCCACCAGACTTTTAAACTGCTCATGAAGATTATCATAATCATCACGATATATATCATCATAAGCTTCGGCTTTACTGATGAAATAACACGAAACCAAAATTCCTAATGGGAGAATAACCAAGATGACCACAAAAAGACCAATCGATTTGAATGCCAAAAAACCCAAACATGCAATCACAGTAATCACATGATAAATAAACTGTGGCATAGTAGAAATAGCCCTAGAAATATCACTTACATCAGATGTTAAGCTGGCCTGAACTTTATGTCCTCCAATCCTATCCAAAATGGCATAAGGGGTATTCAAGATTCGTTTTACTAAGGCACTACGAACCTCAAAAATAATTTTCACACTTAACTTTGTCATTAAGTAATTAGCAAAAGAACTTACAATAAATAAACAAACCAGCCCACTGAAGAACTTAATTGTCCATGATAATAAGTCAACACTAATCTGTTCCAATGCATCATCGGTAATTAAGGATATTAGCCAAATACTAAAGAAAGCACTAAAAGCACCAACAATACTATTAAGAATAATTTTTAACCGATTGGCTTTAACCAAATCAGAGATCATCGAGATTAACTCCTAAATAAGATTTTACTATTGCCAGACTTTAACAACCTTCACTTTGCCATAAAGTGATATTCCACCCCCCCATAAAACCCTGGGCAATTTTTTTTGGCGTTAACCAAAGACAGTGCTGATAAATCGCATTATCACCATTAATTTGCAAAATAAAAACCTTATAGCCTTTGTCATAAATATCTGTTTTCAATCGCTGTAAAATTTTCTTAAGCTGATCATTAGAAAAACTATCATAGTTATAAATAACCACATGATTTTCATTGAACTGATAGTCATTTACATCACCCTGTATTACTTCAATATTCTTTTTTTTCTTTATAACATTAACATTTTGCTGTGCAATTAATGCTAGCGATTCAATAATCTCTACTCCGGTAATCTTACTAAAATTGTAATTGGATGCACATACAATAGTTCGCCCTTTCCCACACCCTAAATCGATAAATTGAAAGTCATGATACTCGATCGGCAGAGATATTAATGCCTTATGAATCACACTGTAATGAGCAGGCATAAAGTAAGTGCCATCGTAAGAATTGATATGACATTTATCGTCAAAAGCAATTCCATCAGTTTGAACACCTAAATATTGGTCTTGGCTATCTTGTTGATCAATCCAGTTAAAAATTTCATCAGGTTTCGTGATGCCAAAAATAATCCATAATAAGTGATATAGCTCTTCTCCTTGTTGTACCTGAATTTTATGATCTAATATCGCCTTAGCGATAGCGATTGCGGGTTCCTCGCTGGTTACGCACGCCATTAATAAATCCGCACTGATTTCAATCTCACTATAAAAATCATATTGTTCATACATTGCATCATCAGCGTTGAAATCAATATGTACACGGCCATCCGCTATTTCAATAAACCAACATCCGACCTGTGATATCCTCACTCGGTGATAATGATTGATGTCATTTACAGGCCGATAAATATCGGCCCGATATTGCACAATGTCGAGCAACTCCTGATAGGTTAAATTCGATTTTTTGAATGAAGGCTCTGGCCGGTAACGTTGTCGCAATATAGCCTCAGCCAGAGATTCAACAGAACCCGGTTTTAATACTGAATAATGATCACCACTTACCATGCCACAAATAATCGGTTGTGTGACATAATCTTGTAAGGATGCAATAATTTTCTCTTTTTCTGCCCGTAATTGTATGGAGCTTTCGCAATAAATGAATGTCATCTTGCCCTTTAACTTGGCTGATGGCACATAATTGCAAGTCATCATTGAGTAGCTTTTATAAACTTCAATAAAGCTTTCCAGGACTTCACCTTCAATGCCTTGAGCTAACTCGGCAGTCACTTCATCGATCTCCTCGCGGGTATAAGGCTGTTGCTCATAGGCGATCAGAAAACTATCAATCGCTATCAAGTCAACCATTTTCCCTTTACTTTCCAACAATAAAGCGATCTCGAAAGCAATACATGCCCCCACACAATCACCCACCAATCGATAATGCTGTTGTGGATAAGCTTGCAAAAGTAATGCCACATAACGTTCAGCCAATGTTTTGACTGTCACTGTTTTCCCTTCCAAGAATAGGGAAGTTGCGTCAAATACCTTGAGGCAGAAATCGTTTTTTATTTCTCGGGCTAAATCAATAAAAGATGATACTGGAGCAGCTGCGCCAGGAACCAAAAATAATGGCGTTCGGTCAGCGCCCAATGACACCAATTTAATGGCGTCATTGGGCACTAAAAAAGCAATAATTTCAGCTTTATTGGCAATCACTAAGTTTTTTAGTTCAGGGGTAAAAACACAACCTGACATGACTTTAAAACCTAATTTGCCGTGCTCAACAAATAACTGCACTCCCGCAGCCGAAGTTTGCCGAATAATATCAACGATTCGTATTATTCCACCTGATTTATCCGCGTCTATTTTTATCATCATAACCAGCCTTCTTCTGCCACAGCGTTATGTCCCTGATTGGCTTGTTCAACCTGTTGCAACTGCTTACGCTCAATTATCAGTGCCAGCATGGCTAGATCACCGGCCGTCATGATATCGGCAACGCTTACCGCTACAGCGAAAGTCTGTTGTATCTGATGCAAAAATCTCAACAAGGTTAAGGAATTCCCTCCCAACTCGATAAAAGACGCGGTTAACTTCACCATGCTTAACGGTAATTTCAGTGCATCGGCACACAGTTGTACCAATTGTTTTTCAATTTCAGTTTCTGCAACACGCTCTAACCCACTCTTAATACAAGGTTTTGGCTCAGGTAAGGCAGCAAAATTCACTTTACCATTAGCCGTGGTTGGTATAGCGGCTATCACGGCATATAGGGTTGGCACCATATATTCTGGTAATCGTGTTTTCAGTTGTTCTCTTATCAAGGGGATGACAACATCCGTTTCGGCACCCTCTGGCATCACTAGCCAAGCACATAGCTGTTTTTCGCCGGTTGCATCGACAGTCACTCGCACAATACTTGTCGCCACGTCATCAATCGCTGACAGTGCTGACTCTATTTCGCGGGTTTCGATACGAAAACCTCTGATCTTGACCTGATTATCAAGACGACCGACATAAACCAGTTCACCCTCGTTATTCCAATAAACACGATCACCGGTTTTATATAAGCGTACTGTTTGTTCCGGCAAAATAGCCATTTCAATAAACTGTGCCGCATTTTGCTCTGGGTTATTCACATAACCTAAGCTTAAAGCATCACCCGCAATGTAGAGTTCACCTATAACATCTGGCGGCGCCAATCCACCCTGAGAATCCAAAACATAGGTCTGACAATGCGCCAAAGGACGTCCTATCGGCACCACTGAGTTTGTTGAGGTATCGAGTTGTGTAACATCGATGGCGGTTGCCACAATGGTTGTTTCTGTCGGCCCATACGTGTTGAATAAACGGATCCTTCCGTCTGTTTTTTGTTGCCATAGCGCCAATAACTCCATTCGCATTGCTTCACCACCCACGATGCATATCTTCAAATGCTCAACCAGTTGTTCAACATCGTCGACAGTTAACTGATACGTCCACTCATGCCATAAGGCTGTGGGTACTGAAATCAGTGTGACTTTTTGTGCATCAATGATCTGACATAACTGTTTAACGCTATACGCTGTTTTATGGCTATCCAGAACCAGACGACCACCGGAAAATACCGATAACATTAATTCTTCGATAAAAATATCAAAACCAATGTTGGCAATTTGCAATACACAGGCAGAATTTGTCGGATAACAGCGTTGAACCGCCTCATAATAGCTCAGTAAATTGTGATGACTGATCTTAATGCCCTTAGGCGTACCCGTTGAACCCGAGGTATACATGATGTAAGCAACACGCTCTTGCGCTGATAATGCCACGTCTTGTGTCACAACCGCAGTATCAACCGATTCAATCTCATCAACCATAACAATACGCTGTTTATCAACAGGCAAAGTGTGGCTTTCAGAACGTTGTGAAACAATAAGCTGAATATCAGCATCATTAATAATATGGGCAATGCGTTCTGTTGGATAATCGGTTGCCAATGGCACAAACGTTGCGTTCGCCTTCAAAATAGCCAAGACACTAATCACCACCTCAGGACTACTTGATAAATAAATACCCACCGTATCATTTACCCCGATACCCCGCGCAGCAAGGAATGCCGCCAGCTTGTCAGCCGCTAACGCCAACTGAGCATAATTCATGCTTCCCCAAGGCCCTGACAAGGCCACTTCATCAGGTATCTGATGCACAACTCGGGCAAATAATTGCGTCAGAGATGGGCAATCATTAGCAATAGATGACGGATTATGGGCTAATTGTTGCAAGTGTTGGATTTGACCTGATGCCAGATAATCCGCATGCCCCAAGCGATGATGTTGTGAAACTAATATCGATTTTATTGCCGTTTCATAATAGGCTAATATTTGACCTGCCTGATGTGCTCCAAACACCGATTGTGTCAACGCTAATTGCAGAACCAGAAAACTATTAGCTGAACTATGATGGCAAACAAAATCATAACCATAGTCAACTCGTTCATATTCATGATCATAAGCCTGCTCAGGCTCAACATCTTGCGTTGTCTGTAACTCATCAGACACATGAAAATCGACATAGTTAAACAAAGCGCCAGAGTAATCACACTTGAATTCCTCTTGCATCATAGCAACCGGATAATGCCGATAAGGCCAGCTTGCAGCGCTATATTCGGTTAATTGCTGAATCAACGACGCCCAGGTTTGTTGATGAATATCGGCATTAACCGGCGGCGTATTTAAGAATAATCCAAGACAAGATTCAGCGCCTTCTACTTCAAGTCTCCCGTGGCTTACCACCGAACTGGTTATGGAATCAGTGCCATTGACTTTCGCCAATACATAAACATGTACCGCCAACAGCAATGTGCGCAACGGCACTTTTAAACGCGTCGCAAGTTGTTGCAAATCGTCATGTAAATAAGATAGCTCAAGACGAGTAGAATAATGTTGTGTTGACCCTTTTCCTGTCCAGTCAGGCAATACCGCAGCGTTGGCTATGTTCTGCCAATAGGCTTTGTGTTCAGGATCATCAATAGCAGCCAGTTCTTCAGCAATGTATTCACCGTAATGCGGTAAGTCAGCTCTTGGTGGAATAGAACCGCCAGACAACACCGATAAATAGTTCTCCATAAACTCAACTTTTAGGTTGGCAACACTCCAACCATCAAGAATGGCGTGTTGATGGGACAAAACCAGAGCAAATGTATTATTAGCATCAATAAATACATTAACTCGCCACATTAATTCATTTTCAACGAAAAAGTTGCTATTTTCCTGTTTCAAACAGTGATCTAATTGATGCTCAAATTCCTGCACGGAAAGGTGGCGACAATCATTAAGCGTAACCGGCAAAGCAATCGTTTTATGAATATATTGCAATGCTCTTCCTAATTCGAAGTTGTATGTCGCACGCAATAACTCATGGCGCTGTACTATGGCATTAAATGCCTGACGAAACGCTTGTTCACTCCATACAGCATTAATCGAGTAATGTTCTACAATGTGGTAACTTTCATCTTTTAGCTGATGATAAATAGACCCCATTTGCAAACTCGACAATGAATATGCATCATCCAATGCGGATGGCTCCTTTAATGCCGCCCGTTCGTCATCTGTGAGTAATGAAAAAGCGTGATAAGCATCTTTAGAAGAGACATTTTTGTTGTTTAAATCAGGTAACTGCTGCGTTATTTCATGAATACTTTGATAGGCCAAAATATCTTTTACATTGAGTGCCAACCCCGCCTGTTTAGCCATTGCAACAACACGCACAATTAATATTGAGTCACCACCCAAAGCAAAGAAATTATCGTAACGGCTCACTTTCTCCTGCTTCAAAACAACTGCAAAAATAGACGCTAATGTTCTTTCAACGTCATTTTGTGGCGCAACATATTCAGTACTGGTAAAAGCACTGGCTTCTGGTGCAGGTAGTTTTTCTTTATCCACTTTTCCGGTAATACTCACCGGGAAAGCATCCAGACACACAAATGCACTGGGGATCATGTAATGAGGTAATTGATGCCGTAGCTGTTCTCTGATCTGTTCAATCAATAACGGTTGTGGCGTTTGCAGATAAGCAATAATTTGTTTATTACCCTGCTCAATTTCCCGCACCACGGCAATAGCATTCTGCACATCAGGCAATGCACGAAGCTTGGCATCAATTTCAGCCAGTTCAATACGAAATCCACGCAGTTTTATTTGATCATCATTACGCCCTAAAAACGCCAACGTTCCATCAGATTTTAATCTAGCTTGATCACCTGTGTGATAAATGTAACCACAACGACCAGAAAGGTTGTCTTTAACAAATTTTTGTTGCGTTAATTCGCTATTGCGGTTGTAACCTCTTGCCAAACCAGGGCCGCCTACCGCAATTTCACCCACCACTCCCACAGGCACAGGTTCGCCATAAGCATCAAGGATATAAATGTGGGTGTTGGCAAACGGCGTACCAATGGGAACATAGGCATCATCAGGCAAAGAGAGATGGGTCACATCACCGTAACTGGCATCAATCACTGATTCTGTTTGTCCATAAATATTGAAACAACGGGCATCGGTATGCATCAGTTTTTGCAAACGGTTCAAATCACGACCATACCAAGCTTCGGAACCCACTAATATATGGCGCAGTGAATTCAATCGGACCCTGTTTTGTTCAGCATAATCGAGTAAATTTCTCAGAATGACCGGCACAAAGTCACCAAACGTCACTTGTTGTTGTTCGATAAGCTGATACAAAGCCTCTGTGGTAATTAAATCTGACTTGCGGCAAATCACCAAGCGACCACCGGTGGTCAGACTTTTAACGATGTCTCCCAGAAAAATATCCACAGCCAAACCCGCCATTTGTAATACGGTTGGCGGCTTCTGGAATAAACCAAATACCGCATCCCAACCATACAAACGCGCAATCATCGCCGTGTGCTCAACCATCACGCCCTTGGGATGACCCGTTGTTCCTGAGGTGTAAGTCATGTAAGCCAAATTGGTCGCGGTTGAATGACTCTGCGTCGCCGCAATATTGGTCTCAATCCGTGACTGGTTTAATATTTCATCCAATCTCCAGACGTTGTACGCCGAAGCCACCTCAGTAGGCAAACGCTGAATATCATCAATCACAACTAATGGCGCACCGCTATCTTGAAGAATGTATTCAATCCGCTGCAATGGCTGATCAGCATCAAATGGCACATAGGCTAAACCCGCCTTCAAGATGCCAAGTACGGTAATCACCGAGGCCGCAGTTCGCTCCATACAAACCGCAATAAAGGAATCCGAGGTATAACCTTTGCCCAACAAAAAGTGAGCGACCTGATTCGCTTGAGCATTCACTTGCCGGTAAGTGAGATGAAGCTCGCCGTCAATAACCGCTATTTGTTCTGGACTCCGTTCCATTTGTTCTTCAAACAATTGATGAATGCACTTATCAGCCGGATAAGGCTGCCAATTGTCATTAATATCGACCAACAGATATTGTCTTTCCTGCTCAGTTAACACCGGCAGTTTAGTCAAAGGAGCCGTTTGATATTGCTCACTCACTAATGCAGACAATAAAGTCAGGAACCGTTGGCTGAATCGGGTTATTGTCGACCGTTCGAATAGCTCACAGTTGTATTCAAAACTAAAATCAAGAGTGTCCTCACTTTCACTGGCATCTAAGGTCAAATCGAACTGAGCCGTGACATGTTCGCTATCAAGGTACTCAAATTCGACGTCGCTCAATTGCAATACCTTGGATTCATTGGTATCCATCGAGAATACAATTTGGAATAGCGGCGAATAACTTGTACTCCGCTCCGGCTGCATTTTTTCAACCAACAATTCAAACGGCAGTAACTGATACGCTTGAGCATCAATATTAACCTGGCGAATATGTGACAAATATTCAGCAAAAGTGAGATCGGCTTGGTATTGGGTGCGCAGCACTAGCATATTGACGAAAAAGCCGATAAGCGGCTCAACTTCCGCCTGCAAACGATTCGCAACCGGCGTCCCGATGACAATATCCTTGCTTTGTCCATGACGGGCAAGTAACAGGGTAAATGCAGCATGCAATACCACAAACAAGCTCGTATTATGTTGACCGGCAAGCGATTTAAGCCCAATCAAAAGAGACTTATCAGCACTAAATTCAAATAGCCCACCACGGCTGCCAAGTTGTAATGGACGCGGGTAATCCAGCGGTAAGTCATGTACCGGAGGCAATTCATGAAGCTGAGTTAGCCAGTAGTTAAGCTCCGTTTGTAACGTTTCACCCTGTAGTTGTTGCCGTTGCCAGACAGCATAATCTTTATATTGAATGGGTAGCGATGGCAAAGCCGGTTGCTGACTGCCCTCAAGCAGTTGGCTGTATATGTCGACAAATTCATCAGCAAGCACTTTGATTGACCAACCATCTGATGCAATATGGTGCATGTTGAAGACCATAACACATTGATCTTCGGCTATCTTCAGATAGGCCGCTCGCAGCATGACATCGTTAGCTAAATCAAATGCCTGCTCCGCGTGCTGCTGAATAAATTCTTGCACCTGCTGCTGACAACTTTTTTCTCTAAGGCTTTGATAGTCAATCCGGTCGATCTTCACGGTTACCTTATCCAACACTTCCTGCCATGCACCGGCGGTATCATGCCGATAGACAGTTCGCAGCACCTGATGGCGTTGGACAATCATGTTTATCGCACGTTCAGCGATAGCGAGATTGAAATCCCCTTTGACGGTTAATGCCAGCGGCATATTATATTGAGGCGTTTGCCCATCTAACTGATCAATAAACCAAAGCCGTTGTTGAGCAAACGACAATGGAAGCCGCGCCATTTCAACTCTCGCCATTTCAACTCGTGCCATTTCAACTCGTGCCATTTCAACTCGTGCCATTTCAACTACAGGCGTAATTGGCGCTAGCGCTGCATTGCCGCTAGTGACTGTCTGTTGTTCTGCGATCAATTGTGCAAATTCAGCCAAGGTTTGGCTTTCGAAGACTGCACGAACAGAGATCTGTACGGCTAAGGTTTTCTGGATTTCCGATACCAACTTAATCGCCAACAGGGAATGTCCCCCTAGCTTGAAAAAGTTATCGGTACGACTCACTTTAGGATGGCCTAACAACTGCTGCCACATACCAGCCAGTTGTTCTTCCAGTTCCCCCTGCGGGAAACAGTAGTTTTCTGGTAATGACTCTTGTGTCTCTACACTCAGTAACGCTTTGTAGTCAACTTTACCGTTTACCGTCATTGGAATGCTGGTTAGCGAAATAAAGGCATTAGGGACCATATATTCCGGCAAGGTTTGGCTGATTTGTTCCTTCAACGCCACTGGCTCCAACGGCGCATCAGCAACGTAATATGCAACCAGTTGTTTATTGCCGTTAAGCTCATCAACCGTAACAACTGCCTGCCTTACCCCATCAATCGTAATAAGTTGATTCTCAATCTCACCTGGCTCAATACGGAAACCTCGAATTTTTATCTGACTATCCTTGCGCCCAATATATTCAATCTCACCATGAACATTAAACCTCACTAGATCGCCGGTTCGGTAAAGCCGCTCAACCTCACCGTCGAAAAAAGCAACCTGAATAAAACTTTTCTGCTGCTCCTCAGGTCTGTTTAAGTAACCGCGGGAAACGCCTTTACCGCCAACAACTAATTCACCAATGACGCCTTGTGGCACCAAATTCAAACGCTCATCAACAATATAGGCTTTAACATGACCACATACCTTGCCAATGGGAACCGATTGCTCAATCTGCAACGCAGATTCAATCAAGTAGTAACTCGCCAAGACTGTTGTTTCGGTCGGCCCATAGGTATTCATCACCGGAGGACGGTTTGCTGATGCGAACCAATGTCTGACAATTTCAGCATTAATTGCTTCACCGCCAACGATAACCAACCGTAGTGTGTCAGTCACCAAAGCGTCGCCACTACTCACCTGATGCCAAAAGGCGGTGGGTAAGCTCATTACAGTGATGTTGTGCTGACTACACTGTTGCCAAAATAGGTCAGCGCTGTCGAGCCAATCATCGTTCCTCAATACCAGAGTGGCCCCTGCACTTAGGGTGACAAAACACTCTTCAATGGAAATATCAAATGCAAATGAGGAGAACTGTAATATATTGTCGTCAGGTTTAACGGCATACATTGCCAATGCTGCCGCAACAAAATGGCTCAACTGCGTATGCTCTACCATGACCCCTTTAGGTTTGCCCGTCGATCCGGAGGTATACATGACGTAGGCAAGTTGATTCAAACTATGGTTGACATCTGGATTATCCGATGCAGCCCCTGAAAACTGTTCCATTTCCGCGGTTAACCGCTCAACAATGACATTCAGTTCAGCAAACTTGTCTGCATATGTGTTGTTGGTCAACACGACCGCCGGCCGGCAATCCGCAATAATGTGATTAATTCGGGATTGAGGGTTGTCAACGTCAATGGGGGTGTAAGCGGCACCTGCTTTCAGTACAGCCAATATACTGACAATCATCTCAGGAGAACGCGGTAAACATAACGCGACAATATTGCCCGGCCCAACCCCCTTTTCGATTAGGTGATGCGCCAATCGGTTAGCCCGCTGGTTTAACTCGCGATATGTCAGGGTTTGCTTTTCTCCTGCAACCTGCCATACCAAAGCAGTAGCATCAGATTTTTGTGCTGCCTGACGTTCAAACCGGCATTGCACAGATTCTGTCGTTGTTGCGATAGAAGACGGTATCGCCAATTGTTGACCTAAACGGCGCTTCTCGTCTTCATCTAACAACGCTAAAGAGTCTAATGTTTTATAAGGATTTTCGGCGATATCAATCAACAAGACTTCAAATGATTTGAGTAACCTTGCAATCGTGTGTTCATGGAATAGGCTACTGTTGTATACCACTTCAAACAGAATCGTGTCACTGTCATCAATCGCATCGAGTTCCAAATCAAATTTAGAGAATGATTCACCCGAAGATACCGGCGTAAACACTACGTCATCCAGTCGCGATTCACTGGCCTCAGTCGTATCCATTGTGAACATGAACTGGAATATAGGTGAATAAGCGATGTTCCGACTCACCGCCAATTTCTCCACGAGAACATCAAACGGCAAATCCTGATTCATTTGTGCTTCAATGTTGACTTGCTTTACATGCTGCATAAACTGCATGAAATCAACTTTGCCCTGATATTCGGTTCTCAGCACCAGCGTATTGACAAACAACCCAATCAGTGGCTGCAACTCTTTTTGTTTACGGTTGGTGGCCGGCGTACCAATGACAATATCCGTTTGCTGGCTATAGCGAGCAATAAATACTGAGAATGCAGCGTGCAATAACATAAACAGGGTCGCACCGGCATTGCCTGCATGCTTACGCAACATTGCCGAAGATTGCCGATCCAATCGGAATCGCACCTTAACACCATAGTTGGTCTGTTTTACCGGCCGCTGAAAATCTAATGGAAATTGGTGAACTTGCGGTATATCCGCTAATTTTTGTTGCCAATAATCAAGTTGCGCATCAAACACCCCATCAGCAATCCATGACTGCTGAGTATAAGCATAATCTGCATATTGTACGGGCAATACCGACAAGGATTCCGGCAGATTTTGCTTAATCGCTTGATAATGAGCGACAAATTCTTCCATCAATAGAGAGAAAGATAATCCGTCTCCCGCAATATGGTGCAAATTGATGATAAGGAATTGCCGTTGAATATCAGTGGTAAAAAAGTCGATCCGGACCATTAGATCTTTCTGTAAGTCAAACTGAGCAGAAACATACTGATAAAGTATCGCTTTCATCTCGGCAGGTTCACATGTCAAATGCCGAACATTGATTTTTGCCTTAACATCTGACTGAATCTCTTGCCATACTTCGCCCTGTTCTTCTCGGTAAACTGAGCGCAACACTTCATGGCGTTCGACAATTCGTTGCATGACTTTTTCAGCAATCGTTAAATCGAACGCGCCACTCACTTCCAACACCGTCGCCATATTGTAATGTTCGCTGCTGCCAAAGAGCTGGTCGATGAACCACAAGCGTTGTTGTGCAAAAGAAAGAGGTAATCGAGTCAGCCCTCTGTCGACACTCTTGATCGGTAATGGATTTAATTGTTGCCCTTGCAGATACGCAATAATTTCTACCTTATGCGCTCTCAACTCAGTCAGCATATCTTGCGATACCGCGCCTTTAGGCGCGTTTAACTTAAGCGAATCAGATTCAAGGTATACCATAATGTCTTGCTGTTTTAAGTCAGCTAAAAATGCGGCGATATTCACAGTTCAACGACCTCCCTTTCTTCCCCACTCTGTTTCTGCTGTTCGGCAAGCTGCTGCTCAACATACTGTGCTAAAGCAAACAGCGTGTCATAGACGTAAAAATCCTTCACGGACAGTTCGATCTTCAATTCTTCGCTGATGGCACTGCCGAGTTTGACAAATTGCAGTGAGTGAATACCGAGCTGTACAAACCGGGTCCCAATATTGATTGGTGTCAACCCAAGCTCCCGATGGAACAATCTAGCTAACTGCTTTTCAGTTGCCGTTTCTGGTGATGTAAAAGGCTCCTTAGCGATATTTTCCATGCTTGGCGCAGGCAGGGCTTTACGATCAACTTTGCCATTCTCAGTCAATGGCATTTCCGGCAATAACACATAGAAGCTAGGCCACATAAACTCCGGCAAGATGCGCTCGACTTTATCGCGCTGTGCGCGTATGTCGAGCATCGACGGAGCCACCAAATAAGCCACCAAGGATTGCCGCAGCTTGTCATCCTGTCTCACACAAACCACAGCATCCGCTACATCAAAATTAGCGCGGATACAGTTCTCAATTTCACCCAATTCGAGACGAAAACCGCGCAATTTCACTTGAAAATCATTTCGGCCAATGTAAGCAATTTCGCCTGATGGCAACACTTTCACTAAATCACCGGTGCGATATAGCCGTTCGCGGTTACCTTTAGAGTCCACATGATCAATAAAACGTTCAGCCGTCAGTTCTGGACGGTTCAAATACCCTTTTGCTAGTCCGACACCACCAACATGCAGTTCTCCAACTACACCAACCGGACATTGGGAGCGATCTTTTGCCAACACATAAAGTGACACATGGGGAGCGGGACGACCAATTGTGACTGGCTCAGTCGCCTTTTCAAAGAGTTTCAACGAAGACCATACCGTGGTTTCCGTTGGCCCATATTCGTTGACAAGCGTTGCCTGAGGCTGATATTGGAAATGTTTTGTCTTTACGTTGTCCGACAAATTTTCACCGGCGCAAATCACCTTACGTAGTGAATGTCCTGCAAGGTAATCAAGAATGGCATCGTAGAAACTGGGAATAAAAAGAGCGTGGCTAATTTGTTGACTGTCTATAATCTTCGCCACATGCGATGCATCTTTCGCATCCTGAGGGGCCATTAAATGCAACGTTGCGCCGCTGCCAAGCCCCCAATATATAGCCGGAACCGATGAATCGAAAGCAAATGATGAAACCAGTAAAAATTTCTCCGGCACTATCGAGTATGAATTAAACCGCCCAACAGTGGATGCGCTCAACGCCCCATGCTGGATCATCACCCCTTTAGGATTACCCGTCGAACCCGAGGTATAAATGACATAGGCGAGGGACTCCGCTGTCACACTTGAAGTCAACAACGGTTCAGTACGGGACTGGGCGGCAATTTCAGTATCATCAAGCAAGATAGTGCAAACGCGACCCGTTGGTAAATCGACCTTATCGATACTCTTGTTATCGACGATAACCAAACCAACATTGCTGTCAGCCAAGATAAAATTTAACCGCGCCACAGAATAAGTGGGGTCCAATGGCAAATAAGCACACCCTGCTTTCAATATCGCTAGCATGCTGACAACAAAGTCAATGCCAGGTGCCATCAAAATCGCAACCAACGGGTTGTTGTCGGCGCCTTTAGTCAATAATAATTGGGCGATCTGATTAGCCCTTGCATCAAGTTCAGCAAAACTGAGGCTTTGATCCTGATAGCAAATTGCCACTCGCTCAGGATACTCAGCCGCCCGCTGTTGAATAAGCCGATGCACAAAAGGTTGCTCCTCAGGCAGTTGCCAAGCTGATTGATGAGATTTGTCCAACACAGCTTGTTCCTGCTCACTGACGATCGCCAATTGATTAATTGGCCTATCACCATTGAGCGCAATGTGCGCTAACAACAACTGCATATTTTCGGCAAAACGGGCGATTGTGTCTGGATTAAAGAGCCCTTGATTAAACTCAAAAATCAGCGACAGTTCATCCTTATCTTCTGCTGCGGTTAAGGTCAAATCAAACTGCGTTTGTCCCCTTTGCTCCATAACCTCTTCAAATTCAACATCAGCAAGTTCTAGCTGTTGAGATTCATAATTTTGCATTGAGAAAAGCACTTGGAATAAGGGAGTAAACGCAGTGCTTTGTTCAGCTAACAACTTCTCAACCAATAATTCGAATGGAATGGCTTGATTGCTCTGTGCATCAAGGTGCACCTGCCTTGCACTCTTCAACAACTCATTGAATGTCAGCGTCGATGTACAATCCAAACGCAATACGAGCGTATTGAGGAAACAGCCAATTAGCGACTCCAGCTTCTGTACCGGTCGACTTGTAATAGGTGTCCCAATAACCACATCCGGGTTATCACTGTAGCGAGCCAGCATCACCGCAAAAGCGGTATGCAACAGCATGAATAACGTGGCATTTGAATCCACAGCTAATCGCTTAAGTTTACTCACCGTCTCCATGGGTATCTTTTGCGTGTGCATTGCGCTACGCATATCCAATTTTTGAGGGCGAGCATAATCCAACGGCAATTCATGAACCAATGGCAAGTTGGCTAGCTGTTGTTGCCAATATTGCAACTGCTCGTCAAACATTTGCTGAGTTTCAGCTTGATTCTGCCAGTAGGCATAGTCCGAGTATTGCAGTTCAAGCTCAGTCAACAAAGCAGGTTTACCATGAACAACTTGCTGATAAAGAAGGGTAAATTCATCAACTAATATCGCCAAAGACCAACCATCAGCAGCAATATGGTGCAAATCAAAAAACAATACGCCGGCCAACGGTTTATCAGATGTATCTGATTTTAGATCAGATGCCAGATAAGCCACTCTTAGCGGCAAATCCCTACTTAAATCAAATAATCTCTGTTTCTGCCCCTCCAGCCAATCCTCTATGTGTTGCTGTTGGTCAACATCATCGGCAAGGGTGTCTTTGTCTATCTGGAAAACATAGTCGCCCAACACGACTTGTTCGAGCATGCCCTGCGATTCCTGATAAACAGTTCGTAAAATTTCATGTCGCTTAAGAATGGCATCTATCGCCTGGCTTGCGGCTTCCAAGGAAAATTGACCATATAAATTGAACGCGGTTGAAATCTTATACTGACGTTCAACAGTAGAAACCTGTTCAACCAGCCAAAAACGGCGCTGTGCAAAGGATAACGGTGCCTTGGTAAGGTGCCGACGTTGTAATAACGAAAACTTCTGTTGCCCCCCTACTTCTGCATGAGAGAGAAAATCAATAATTGCTTGTTTGTTTTGTTTAATAAATTTTCCCTGTTCAGGTGTGATGGCACCCGGAGCAGACTGAGATTTTAGCGTCCCATTTTCAACAAAAAGACGAACTTCCTGCTCGGACAATCTATCAATAAAGCCTTTTAGGTTCATAATCACCACTCGGTTACCTCATATTCTTCCACTACAGCTCCAATTGACTTGTTGCGTTGAATAACCATTTCTTTTTCAAGCCAATCACATAACTGTTCTAATCTTGATCTCTCAAACACGATCGCAATCGGTACGCCAACGGAAAATGCCTGTTCAATTCGAGAAATTAGCTTCATAGCTAATAAGGAATGACCACCTAAATCAAAAAAGCTGTCGGCCATGCTTACCCTGTCTTGCTGCAACAACCCCTGCCAAATTTTCGCAACGCTTTGTTCCAGTTCAGTCACTGGCGCGATGTATCTGGCTTTTACAAAGTTTTCTGCTCCAGGTTGTGGAAGGCGGCTGCGATCCACTTTGCCATTGGTATTCAGCGGAAAAGCCGCCATCTGCACATACGCAGATGGCAACATGTAATCAGGTAAGCTAGCCGATAAATAGGTTTTAATTTCGGATAAATCCAATGGGTTAGCCGCGATAAAATAAGCGATAAGCTGCTTATCACCGGCTTCTGTATCAATAGCAATGACTACGGTTCCGGTTATTCCATCGAACTTACTCAATTGGGCTTCGATATCACCGAGTTCAATTCTGAACCCACGGATCTTGACCAGATGGTCGTTGCGGCCAAAGTAGTTGATTTCACCGTTTTGATGAAAGCTGGCTAAGTCCCCGGTTCGATACACTCGTTTCCCAAGAACCCAATCGCAATCAAGATAACGCTCTGCGGTAAGCTGGGGCTGCTGATAATAGCCTCTTGATAAACAGTCCCCAGCCAAATACAGTTCGCCGATGGCGCCCATCGGGACAGGCTGCAAATACTCATCCAAAATATAACCGGCCACGTTAGGCAATGATCGGCCAATCGTCGGCAAATCAGGCCATGAAGCAGGTTCTCCCTGTAATGTCTTAGACGTTACGACATGAGTCTCTGCCGGGCCATAGTGGTTCACTAACGTACAGTGACGATGTGTCGTGAAAAATTGTCTGATGGCCGCCGTGATTTTGAGCCTTTCAGCGCTCGAAACAATCACCCTTAATTCGAGGAACTGTAGCCCATTGACACCGCTATATTCAGCCAAATTCTGCAATACCACATAAGGTAAGTTCAGAACTTGAAGTTGCGCTTGCTGGATTTGCTTCGCGAGCAGCCGGATATCCAACTGAGTCGATTTATCAATAAGCTGTACTGAACCCCCGGACAACAGCGGCATGAATATGTCTTCAAAACTGAGATCAAAACCGATTGATGAGAATTGTAACCAACGGTTCGGCCCCGCAAGCGCGGGTTCAAGCTGGCTAATACCTTGTAATAAATTGCTCAGCGCCCGCTGTGACATTTCAATCGCCTTAGGCTTACCCGTTGAACCTGAGGTATAGAGCACGTAACCGAGGTCATCCAGAGAGGATTCGATAGCCAAATTACTGATTGGCTGTTTGTCCAGTATCTCTGCTGTGCAAGGGTCATCCAATAACACCATTTTCTGGCGTTTTACCGCAATCCTATCATTCAAGGCGCACGTCGTTACTAAGATCTCATCAGACAGATCACTAAGAATGATGTTTAAGCGTTCTGTCGGTAATGAGGTATCCAGTGGCACATAACCGGCGCCCGTTTTTAAGATGGCGATAACAGTGATGACCATCTCGAAGGAGCGTTCAATGAACATCACGACGGGAGTATTCACTTTCGCCCCACGGTTCAGGAGAGACTGCGCGAGTTGATTGGTTCGCTGATTTAACTCACGGTACGTCATGGTCTCGCCATTAAAATTCAACGCAATCTCATCGGGAGTCGCCTCAACTTGGGTTTCGAATCTATCAATCAGAGTTTGTGAGTTGTCATACGGTAATACCGTTTGATTTAACGAATGCAGCAGGAACGCTCGTTCCTCAGCATCAAGGATGTCGAGTGACAGTGCGGCAACCTGTTCCTGACTTTGTAAAGCAGCAACAAGTTGCCTGCTAGCATTGATGAGATACGCCACCAAGCGTTCAGCATCAAATCGACTGTCAATTTGGGCTGCAACAGAAAAATCATCACCAAAATCGTCAATGGATAGGGTAATCGGGTAATTGGTACGTTCTTTTACATTAACTAACTCAATGCCGGTTTTTTGCCAAAGCTGGTTAAGCTCACTTGTCTCGCCACTCACTTCGGAGTGACGGTAATTCAAGATACTGTCGAATAAACGGCTAGAACCGGCCAATTTGCTACACTGTTCAGCAATCGCAGTCGGTACTTGCTCGAATTGTAGCAAGCTAGCCAGTTTCTGTTGCATTTCCTGCATTAACTGATCAACGCTCAACTGACTCAAATCAACACGCAGTGGCAAGGTATTGACGAATAAACCAACGACTCGCTCAACATGATCAACCCCCTGCAAGCGACCAGATAATACAGTACCGAATATGACATCTTTAGTGCCGCTGGTTTTTGCCAGAACCAATGCCCATGCCATGTGAAAAATAAGCGCAGGGCTTATCCGCCATGCAGAAGAAGACCGACGAATCTGTGCGGATAAATCCGCAGGCAAGCCAACTTGGATTTCAGTGAATAAGTTATTGTCAACCATTCCACTTGTGATCCCAAAGGGCGCCGTGATTTCATCAACCCCAGCCAACTGCTCGGTAAAAAACTGCTGCGCCGCTTTCGTGTCGGTTTGGCTGATAGCATTTAGAACAAACTCCCGATAACTCAACGCTGCCGGCAGTGATTTTTCATCACCTGCCAAGATAGCCAGCAACTCTTCTTGAATAATCTCCAATGACACATGATCACTTATCAGGTGATGCTCCTGCACCATAACATAGCGCTGCTTTTGCTGGCGGTCGATAAACCGGGTTACTCTGACCAACGGTGCCTGGGTAACATCCATCCATTGTTGTGATGGTTCCATAAACTGCGCTAACAGCTGCTGGATATCAACATCATCCCTCAAATCGATGTCAACCACCGGCAATGGTGCCTCTTTGTAGATAACCTGCACCGGTTCATCAATGCCTTTCCAAAAAATTCCGGTTCGCAGCGCATCATGTCGCTGTACTATTTTATCCAATGCTCCAATAAAGCTTTCCATCGCGGTGTTTGACGGAAATGAATACAGCATCGGCGTCACATAAAGGTCAGATTGCTCACACATCATGTGATGGAACAAGATCCCTTCCTGTAATGGCGCCAAAGGATAAATGCCAACAATATTTTGCTCACCTCCCGGCGACTGAGATACGATCAAGGCCCGCTCAGTTTCCGACAGGGAAACTCTACTTTCCAGTGCTTCATGGGCTGTCAACAGCGGTGATTGCTGCTCGGTTGCCTGTAGTGGATCGTAAAGTTGTTTTGCCATATCCCGCAATTTCGGGTATTCAAATAAGGCCCGAATATCCAATCGATAACCCTGCTTTTTAAGATGGGATAGCATCTTCATGCTCAACAACGAGTGTCCACCCAACTCAAAGAAGTTGGCAACAGCACTGATTTGCGCCAATCCAAACAGTGTTCGCCAAATTTCAGCTAGCAGTGTCTCCTGTTCAGTGGCCGGCGCGATATATTCAATTTCCCCCTGAGCAACAAAATCTGGTTTAGGCAGTGCTTTACGATCCACTTTACGGTTGGCGGTAAGCGGTATCTCCTCTAGCACCACAAAAGCGGCGGGGACCATATAGCTCGGTAGTTGCTGACTTAATAGGTGCCGGATCTCAGCAATTTTCTTCTGTCCATCAAGGGTAATATATGCTGCCAGATACTTGTGAGCCGATTCATCCTCTCGAGCAATGACAACCGCATCGCGAATGGTAGGCAGGCTACGCAACCTTGTTTCTATCTCCCCTAACTCAATACGGAATCCACGGATCTTAACCTGATGGTCATCACGCCCGTAATATTGAATATCCCCTGCCAATGAGTAACGTCCCAAGTCGCCAGTTCGATAGAGCTTTGGATAGCGGCTTACAAAAGGATTATCAATAAATCGTTCACGGGTTAATTGCTCTTTGTTGATATAGCCCCGCGCAACACCATCACCCGCGACACAAATTTCACCAACAGCACCAAAAGGCACAAGCTGTTGGTTTTTGTCCAACAAGAAGATCGCCGTATTTTGAATTGGGCGCCCAATACTGAGGGTGTCTCCCTGAAAATCGTAGGCAATGCAAGTATTGACCGTGTATTCAGTTGGCCCATAGGCATTGACTAAACGGGGTAAATGCCCTGGCCGCTGATACCATGCAACCACTTTATCCGGCTTAATCTGCTCGCCTCCGACACTGATTTGGCGAATATGCTCAGGGACCAATACCGTCTCTTCACTGACTACTTCGTGCCAGAACGTGGTTGGCAAATTCACCGCGCTGATCTGGTATTCCCGGCATCTTTGCCAGAAAGTGGCGACATCCATCAACCAATCTTCGCCACGTAAGACTAAAGTACTGCCATTACCAAGGGCGCCAAATATCTCTTCGATAGACATATCAAAACTGAGGGCGGCAAATTGCAGTACCCGATCCTGCTTTGAATAAAGATAGGCATCCGCAAGCCCCACCACCAGATTCATCAATGCCTGATGTTCAATCATCACACCTTTCGGCATGCCCGTAGAACCTGAGGTATAGAGAACATAGGCCAAGTGGGTAGAACACAAACCTAATTCAGTGGCGGGAATATTATCGGTTGAGAGCCCGGCAAACGAGGTTGTCGTCACATCAATGCTAAATGGACTATTTTCAGGCAATAACTTGCTGTTATGGCTATTGGTTATTACCATCAAAGGCTGTGCATCATCAATAATATAAGCAAGCCTTTCTTGCGGATACGCAGGATCAAGAGGCAAATAGGCACTACCCGATTTCAAGATGGCCAGTACCGATACAATCATGTCAATACTTCGTTCAATACATATCGCAATCATTGAATCCGGTTTGGCACCCTGAACAACCAAATAATGTGCCAACTGATTAGCTCTGGCATTAAGCTGTGCATAAGTCAACTGTTGGTCACCAAAGACCAGCGCAATGGCATCCGGCGTTTGCTCTGCAAACACTTCTATCCGCTCATGGATACATTGGCTACGGTCATACTCCACTGCTGTCTGGTTCAAACGATGCAGCAGGTAATCCTGTTCTTCCGGTGGCAACAGATCCAAATTGCCAAGCTTTTCGGATGGAGAAGCCACTATGCTCATCAACAAGGTCGTAAAACGTACCACCAGCCGCTTTATTGTCTCCTCTGCAAACAAATCCGTGTTGTACTCGAAATTAAAAGTCAGACCTTCCTCTGTTTGGCTAGCATCCAGTGTCAATTCATACATTGCATTGCGGGTCTGCTCCGGCCTCGGACACAAACTGACCTCTTCCAATTGCAGCGCCACACTGTCATTCGTATTCATAGAAAACATGATTTGGAACAACGGTGAATAACTGGTGCTACGTTCCGGCTGCAACCGTTCCACTAATAACTCAAACGGGACATTTTGATGCCGCTGGGCAGACAGGTTTACCTCCCGGACCGATCTCAGGTAATCGATAAACGATCGCTCCAGCTCACACTCGCTGCGCAATACCAGCGTATTTATAAAACAGCCTATCAACGGCGTTAATGATGTCTGCAAACGGTTAGCTATCGGGGTTCCCACCACAATATCTCGTTGCCCGCTGTGACGACCGAGCAGTACCGTAAACGCCGCATGCAACACCATAAAAAGAGTGCACCCTTGTGTCAGCGCCAGTTGCTGCAACCCTTTGCTAACCTCATTGTCCAGACTAAATTCATAACTGCGGCCATGACTGGTTTGGTTGGCTGGTCGCACGTAATCCAGAGGCACCCCGTGTACCGGGGGTAAATCCGATAACTGTTGCTGCCAATATTCTAACCCTGCCGCTAACTGAGATGCTCCTTCTGCACTGTGTTGCCAGACCGCATAATCGGCATACTGAATCTCCAGCGCCGGTAACGGGTTAGTTCGGCCTTGACGATAATCCCGGTACAAACTCGTAAATTCCTTAACCAATACCCCCATTGACCAGCCATCAGAAGCGATATGATGCATGTTAAATAACAGCACACCTTGCTCCATCGAGGTGCTGATGTAGTGACAACGCACCATCACATCCTGTGCCAAATCAAATCGGTAGGTCATTTCATGCTGAATGGCCTGTTCAATCCGCGCTTCTTGCTCAGCTTTGCCTATATCACTGATATCCGATTGAGCTATCCCAAACGACCACTCCGGCTTGATAATCTGCCAGGTTCCATTTTCATCGCTGTGGTAAACAGTACGCAGCACTTCGTGCCGATCTATGATGGTTTGCAGAGCCTGATTCGCGGCCGCCAGTTCAAATTGACCGCTTACCGTATAGGTTGACACCATGTTGTAGGCGGTGCTATCACCGCCAAACTGCTCAATAAACCAGATCCGTTGTTGAGCATAAGATTGCGGTAATAAATTTGTCTTGCGTTCAATAATAGGAATCGTCTGATAACGCTTATCCGACGCTGCATAAGGCACTCTTTCTGCCAGTAAAGCCACCGTTGCAGCCTCAAAGATATCTCTTACCTGTAAATGGCATTGACACTGCTCATTAATCTTTGTGATCACCTTAGTCGCAATTAATGAGTGGCCTCCAGCCATAAAAAAGTTGTCATCCCGGCCTATTTGCTCAATACCGAGCATTTCGCACCAAATAGCTGCCAGTGCTTCTTCTGTCTCGCCGATAGGTGGCGTACTGGCTTTAATAGCGATATCACTGTCTTGCGGTGCAGGAAGCGCTTTGCGATCAATCTTGTTATTTAACGTAAGCGGCAATGTTTCGAGCTGAATAATTGCCCTAGGCAACATATAGGCCGGCAATTTCTGTTCAAGATGTTGACGTAGCGCATCAATATCAATTTGTTGCTCGGCGACCACATAACCCGCGAGATACTGTTGTGTTTGCTGATCGTTTAGCGCAACCACAACAGAACGAGTTATTTGTGGAAACAGGTTGATAACCTGTTCAATTTCGCCAAGTTCAATTCGGTGGCCCCGTAATTTCACTTGGTAATCATTTCTGCCCAAATACACAAGTGAACCTTCTGTCGTGTAACGGGCAAGATCACCCGTTTTATAAACCCTGGCGGTTAAACCGTCAGAAAATGTCAAGTTAATGAATCTCTCAGCAGTCAGATCTTCACGTTTGAAATAACCTTCAGCAAGCCCATCACCGCCAATGTATAGCTCTCCCTCCGCCCCAAAAGGCACCGGTTTTAACTGTTCATCAAGTAAATAAATTGTGGTGTTGTTTAACGGTAATCCGATAGTAACAAGTTGCTGTTCAAGCCGTTGTGCGTCCAGTTTCGCAATGGTTGACCAAACCGTGGTTTCCGTCGGCCCGTACATATTCCAGAGCGCGTTGCCTTTGCTCAACAATGCCGTTACTGTCGCTAATGGCAAAGCCTCGCCACCACTGATCATTTTTAACGACGAGCGCCCCTGCCAGCCTGATTCAAGCAACATATTCCAAGTCGTTGGCGTGGCTTGTAACAGCGAAATGTTATGTTGTTCGAGTAGCGCAATCAGCCTGGCAGGATCAGTCACATCCTGCTGCGCCGCCACTACACAAGCGGCACCAGACAACCAAGGCAGATAGAGCTCTAACACGGCAATATCAAAAGAAATAGTCGTGATGGCTAAAATATTGTCCTGTGCCACACACTGCAAGTTATCTTGCATTGAGATCAAGAAGTTATTAACCGCAGAGTGGCTGACCATCACACCTTTGGGCTTGCCCGTAGAACCCGAGGTGTAAATCACGTAGGCCAGAGCAGATGCTGCTAAACCGGTCGACTGTTTAGGAATATTTGTGGTGGGTGATTGGCTAAGATCAAGGTGATCCAGTAAGCAGGTGAGTTCCGCAAAACCGACTAATCGTGATGCACATTCGCGGTTGCTTATAATACATTGTGGCGCCGCATCGCGGAGCATATACCGCACTCTGTCGGCAGGAAAGCTGGGATCAACCGGAACATACGCAGCGCCTGCTTTCATCACTGCCAATAATGCGGTAACCATGTCGATGCCTCTGTGCAACAACACAGCAACTCGTCCACCCGTTGAAACGCCCTGAGCTCTTAATTGATGCGCTAACTGATTAGCGCGGACATTGAGTTGAGCATAAGTCAACTGTTGGTCGCCAAAGATCAGCGCAATGGCATCCGGCGTTCGTTCAGCAAATGCTTCTATCCGCTCATGAATGCATTGGCTACGGTCATACTCTACTGCGGTCTGGTTCAAATTGTGCAGCAGATAATCCTGCTCTTCCGACGGCAACAGCGCCAAATCGCCAAGCTTTTCGGTCGGAGAGGCCACTATGCCCATCAGCAAAGTCGTAAAACGCGCCGCCAGCCGCTTTATTGTCTCCTCTGCAAACAAATTCATGTTGTACTCGAAACTAAAAGTCAGACCTTCCTCTGTTTGCTGGGCCTCTAACGTCAATTCATACATCACATTGCGGGTCTGTTCCGGCCGCGGCTGCAAACTTACCCCTTCCAGTTGCAATTCCACACGGTCATTCGTATTCATAGAAAACATGATTTGGAATAACGGTGAATAACTGGTGCTGCGTTCCGGCTGCAATCTCTCCACTAATAATTCAAATGGGACATTTTGATGCCGCTGGGCAGTCAGGTTTATCTCCCGGACCGAGCCTAGGTAATCGATGAATGATTGTTCGAGATCACACTCGCTGCGCAACACCAGCGTATTCATAAAGCAGCCTATCAACGGCGTTAATGATATCTGCAAACGGTTAGCTACCGGGGTTCCCACCACAATATCCCGTTGCCCGCTGTGACGACCGAGCAGTACCGTAAACGCCGCATGCAATACCATAAAAAGCGTGCAACCCTGCGCCAGCGCCAGTTGCTGCAACCCTCGGCTAACCGCGTTGTTCAGGCTAAATTCATAACTGCCGCCATGACTGGTTTGATTGGTTGGTCGCGCGTAATCCAGAGGCATCCCGTGTACTGGGGGTAAATCCGACAACTGTTGCTGCCAATATGCTAACCCTGCCGCTAACTGAGCTTCTCTCTCCGGGCTGCGCTGCCAGACCGCATAATCGGCATACTGAATCTCCAGCGCCGGTAACGGGTTAGCCCGACCTTGGCGATAAGCCTGATACAAGCTCACAAACTCTTTAACCAATATCCCCATCGACCAACCATCGGAAGCAATATGATGCATGTTAAATAACAGCACGCCCTGCTTCATCGAAGTGCTGATATAGCGACAACGCACCATCACATCCTGAGCCAAATCAAATCGGTAGGTCATTTCATCCTGAATGGCCTGCTCAACCCACGCCTCTTGCCCGGCTTCGCCTATATCATGGATATCTGATTGGGCTATCTCGAATGACCACTCCGGCTTGATAACCTGCCAGGTTCCATTTTCATCGCTGTGGTAAACAGTACGCAGCACTTCGTGTCGATCTATGATGGTTTGCAAGGCCAGATTCGCCGCCGCCAATTCAAATTCACCGCTTACCGTATAGGCTGACACCATGTTGTAGGCGGTACTCCCACCGCCAAACTGCTCGATAAACCAGATCCGTTGCTGTGAAGAACTTAGAGGCAACTCTTGGGTTCGAAAAGCCGGTTCAATCACCATTTCATTGCCAGGGATATCCATTCTGCCTTTATCGAGAAAATCAATCAGCTCAACTTTGTGTGCTTTAATCCTGGCTTTTAGTTCATCGGGGAAATCAGCCCCCTTTAGCTTAAACCCTAACTTACCCTCTTTACTGAATAGCAATACACCCTGCTCATAAGCGTCTTTAACTAATTTAAACATGTCCATCATAACCACCCCTCTTCACCTGCCGTTTCAAGCTCATTTTGGATTTGTCCTTGTAATTGCTGGTTGCAGATTAATTCTGCAAGCTCATGCAAGAGAGGTGTCTGGAAAACCTGCATAGCACCAAGTTCAATGACAAATGCAGCATTGATTTCCGTGACTAATTTGATTGCCAATAATGAGTGACCACCTAGTTCAAAAAAGTTATCGTTACGCGATATTTGTTTGACATTCAGTACCCTTTGCCAAATTGCCGCCAAAGAGATTTCCGTTTCACCAACCGGTTCAATAAAATTATCGCTTTTATCATGCTCTGTATTGGGTTCAGGCAGCCTCTTACGGTCAATCTTGCCATTAGGCGTCAACGGCCATTCTTCAACCACCACCATGACTGACGGTATCATGTAGTCTGGCAAGGATTTGGCTAATGCAGGTTTGATACCCTGAATAAACTGAGCTTGAGCCTGCTGCCATTCCTCTGCACGCTCCCTCTCATTCGTCAGCTTATCCGATACCTGTTTGATATAGGCAACCAGTTGTTTGTCGCCTGTCAAAGTTGTCTTGACCAGCACCAGAGACGAGTTCACTCCGGCCTGCTGATTGAGTTGATATTCAATCTCACCCAACTCTATTCTGAAACCACGGATTTTCACCTGATCATCAATACGACCAACGAACTCCAAATTACCGTCTGACAGGTAGCGCACCAAATCGCCGGTTCTATACAAACGCTCACTACTATTGATATTGGTCAGATCATGCAATGGGTTGGCAACGAAGCGTTCCTTCGTGAGTTCAGGACGATTGAGATAACCACGGGCTAAGCCCGCTCCGCCGACATAAAGCTCCCCCGTAGAGCCGTAAGGCACAAGTTGCTGCTCTTTATCCAAGATATAAGCCTGACTATTGCTAATAATCCTGCCAATAGCCGGTGTGGTGTGCACGGGAGAATCCAATTTCGCCCAAGTAGAATATGTCGTATCCTCTGACGGCCCATATAAGTTATAAACTGTTACACCTTGATTTTTCTTATATATTGCATTGACCAAATTTGCAGATAACGCCTCGCCGGCTAAATTAATAACCCTAGTCCCCCTCGGTATCGCATTTTGTTCAACCAGAGAGTTCATTGCCGAAGGTACTGTATTTATCAGAGTCACCTTGCAGTCAATGCCTTGATGTAGAACCAGAATGTCCTCAACAATACACGCCCGTGTACCTGAAACTAAAGGTAAAAATAGTTCAAATATTGATAAATCAAAGTTCAGAGACGTTGACATGAGAACACAAGCAATGTCCTCCTTGGTATATTGCGAACGAGCCCAACTGAGCATGGCAATGGTATTACTATGCTCAATCATCACCCCTTTAGGTTTACCCGTTGATCCTGAGGTGTAAATTACATAGGCCAGATGACCGGCAGTCAACGCCAATGAATGCTTATCCAGATTAGTAGTAGGATAGTGGCGGTATGCTGTGCTGATTTGACTACTCGCACTGCCAAGATTATCTAATATCACCCGATAACCGTTGAAGTCTGGCAGTACCTGCTCCAAGTGCGACTGGATAAGCACTACCTCAAGCTGTGCATCTTCCAACATGTAACCCAGACGTTCTTGAGGATATCTTGGGTCCAGCGGCACATAAGCTCCCCCCGCCTTGAGGATCGCCAAAATGCCAATTACCATCTCCAGTGAACGCGCCACGCATAAACCTACTAGCGTATCCGGTTCAATAGCGTGGTGTTCCAACAGATAGTGCGCCAACTGGTTGGATTTTTCATTGAGCTGCCTGTAAGTCAATTGGCGATCACCGCACTCCAGCGCAATGTTATCGGGGTTTTCTTCGGCCTGTTGTTCAAACAGCTCATGGATACATTGGTTCTTTGGATATTCTACATAAGTATCATTGAGAGTATGCCGCAGGTACTCGATCTCCACATTTGACAGCATCGGCAAACTGGCAAGCGAAACCCGTGTATCGTCATCGGCCTTCGTCGCTTCGGCCAGCCCTACCAGTAAACGTGACAGGTGATCATTGAGCTGCTCAATATGTTCATGACTGAACAAGCTGGTGTCATAGACCCAGTGCAAATGCAATCTATGCTCACTAATACTCAAGTCAATATTGAGATCAAACTTGGTTTGGATATGGTTCGGAGCTATTGAATTCAGCTTCATTCCCGGCAGGCTGAAGGTAACCTCGCCAACGTCACTAGTCAGTCCATAATCTGTATCGGTCGTCAACATGATTTGGAACAATGGCGTATATGCTGTACTCCTTGTTACTTGTAACTGTTCAACCAGTTGTTCAAACGGCACGTCTTGATTGGCCTGAGCATCCAGATGTACCTGTTTGACATGAGAAAGGTAATCACTAAGCATCGCGTGCCTAGTATCCACTCGTAATATCAAGGTGTTGACAAAGAAGCCAATAAGCGTTTCCAGCTCTGCCTGCAAACGGTTCGCCACCGGCGTACCTATCACAATGTCATGGCTGTTGCTGTGACGAGATAGTAATAATGCCAATGCAGCATGGAACAGCATGAACGGAGTCAGTTGATGTTGTTTGGCCAAACTGACAAGTGCCTGCGTCGTCTCCTCCGGCAATGAGCCTGTCACCACGGCACCTTGATGTTGTCTTACCTTAGGCCTCGGTCTATCCAGCGGTAAACCGTGTACTGGTGATATCTCATCCAACTGCCGCTTCCAATAGCTGATCTGCGACGCTAAATACTCACTTTGCAACCTGTCACGTTGCCAAACTGCAAAATCAGCATATTGAATATCAAGTTCCTTTATTTCGACATTATTCCCATTGCGTAAAGCATCATAATAAGCAATAAACTCATGGGTAAGAATATCTTCAGACCAGCCGTCAGACGCAATATGATGAGCATTAAATAGCAATACGCCATTATTGACTTGACGTTGAATAAAGGTAGCTCGAATCATTAAATCGCGGCTTAGATCAAAAATTTGTTTAGCGTCTTTTTCCATTAATTCAGCTACATGCTGACTTTGTTGCTCCTTAGGCATACAGGTTAAATCAATATAATTAAGCGTCAGGTTTCTCCCAAATAAAATTTTCTGGAACGGTTTGCCATCTTTCTTAATGTAGACCGTACGTAATATTTCATGACGCTCGATGATTTGATTAAGTGCGAGTTCAGCTACGCCAACATCAAATTCGCCCTCAACAGCAAATGCAATCGGCATATTGTATTCCGCACTACTTTGATCAATTTGGCTAAGAATCCACAAGCGTTCTTGCGCAAATGACAGAGGCAGTAACTCACCGGTTCGTGGCTGTTTGGAAATCGAATCCACTGTCGTCACCGCCCGCTGTTCAAGCATAACCGCAAGCTCGGCAAGCGTTGGATGATCAAAAATAGCTTTAACGGCAATTTCCCGTCCAAGTTCTGCACGTATTTTTGAAATGACCCGAATAACCAATAAAGAGTGGCCGCCGAGGTAGAAAAAGTTGTCGTTTCGACCAACCCGGTTAACATTGAGTACTGATTGCCAAATACCGGCTAATGCTCGCTCGATCTTGTTGGCAGGTTCAACCCACTCAACGTGATGATTGACTAAACAAGGCTTCGGCAATGCATGACGATTAATTTTATCCGCCGCATTCAATGGCATCTTATCCAGAATTTCGTAGTAGCCGGGGATCATATAATCCGGTAAGTGATGACTTAATCCCTGCTTAATGTTGTTAATAATCTGCTCGATCTGAGCAACATTTGCAGTTAATACTAGATAAGCGACCAAGCAATTCTCACCCGCTCTGTCTTTATGAACGAGTACCACTGCTTCCGCCACTTGGGGTAACTTCACCAAAGCCGACTCAATTTCCCCCAGTTCAACACGAAAACCACGAACTTTTACCTGATTATCAATCCGCCCAACGAGTTCCAGATTGCCTTTAGCGTCCCAATAACCTAAATCGCCGGTGCGATAAAGCCGGGTCCCATGCCCGTTCATGGTGTGGAAGGGATTATCTTTAAAACTTTCTGCCGTTTTTTCAGGTTTATTCCAATAACCTTTGCCCACACCAACACCGGACACACATAATTCGCCAATAACATTAGTCGGCAGAATTTGCATATGTTGATCCAGAACATACATGGTCAGGTTTGGCAACGGCTTGCCTATAGGAATATTTTTAACCCGCTCTTCTAGTGGTTTGTCAATAATAAAATAGGTAATATCGTCCGATGCTTCGCTAGGCCCGTAACCATTCATCACCGGAATCTCAGGGTAATATTGCAACCAGCGATTAACCAAAGGCACAGGACAAGGTTCAGCAATAATCATTAACCATTTCAGATCCGGCAATGGCGTTGCTGCCTCACCCTGACTAAGCAAGTGTTCTAATAATATTTTCAACACGGACGGCGCGGTTTGAATCAGATGAATTTGTTCGTCTTGCAACACACGAACATATTCAGGCAAATCCATCGCATCAGGCAGGATGATTGTTTTGCCGCCACTTAACAAAGGCGCCAGAAATTGCCACACAGATACATCGGAAGAAGAAGCTGCACTTTGTAGAAAGTTACGTGATAATAGTTGGTTATGACGCCCCATAAAACCAAGAACATCAAATTCGGCATCAATATGATTCAAAGCCCCGGCATGGTGCACCAACGCACCTTTAGGTTTACCAGTAGAACCGGAAGTATAAATCATATAAGCCAGATCATCAGGATAACACTCAACCTCCGGGTTAGTATTTGGGTAATGACCCAATGAAGGCCAGTCCACATCCAACCGAAAACGTTTCTGATTATTGAAAGTTAACCCATTTAAATGGCTTTGAGTTAAAACCACATTAACCCCAGAGTCAGCCAACATATACGACAAACGCTCAGGTGGATTAGTCGGGTCCAAAGGAACGTAAGCAGCGCCAGCTTTCATAATGCCAAGTATGGCAATGACAAACTCAATGGAACGTTCGGCATAGATAGCAACAATATGATTGCGTACCACTCCTTGTTCTATCAAGTAGTGAGCCAGTTGATTAGCGCGCTGATTAAGTTCAGCATAAGTGATGCGATGTGTATCACATACAGCAGCAATGGCCGCAGGTGTTTTTGCTACCTGATGTTCAAAGCGTTGATGAATCGCCACTGTTTTATCATAAGCAACTACAGGGCTATTGAATTCGTTAATAATCCGCTGTTGTTCGCTGATAGGCGTTATAGATAATGTCAGTAATGGTGTTTGCGGAGCTTGACCAAACGCATGAATAATAGCCTCCAATGCTGTTCTCATATAAGTCAGAACATTATCCGCCCCGACTTGTGATTCAACATGAACTTGCATTATGAAATCATTATCGAGTTGCTCAACGCCCATTTCTAACGGATAGTTGGTGTACTCTTTAGTGCCTATCATTTCAAAATGATGGCTTTGGTTGGCAACAGCTAATTCACTTTTATGACTGAAATTCAACAAACTGGTAAACAAGGGCGTACCGCCAGGCAAAGCACTGTAACGTAATGCCTCGGAAAGCGGAAAATGCTCATAGTCGGCTAATTCAATTAGCTCATCATGAATCTGCCTTAATGCTTCGCTTACCGACAAATCCGCCAAATTGATGCGTATAGGCAACAAATTGATCAACATGCCCAGAATACGATCACTACCATGAATAGCTTGCTGTCGTCCTGACATCATGGAGCCAAAAACAATATCGGATTTACCGCTGCATTTGGCAACCACCAACGCCCAAGCCAAATAAAAAATATTCGCAGCGCTGATGCAGTGTTGAATAGACAGGCCAATAATCTGTTGCGCTAAACGCGGACCGACCCATTCTCTGGCAGTCTCTATTTTCAATCCGTCGTTATAAACATCTAATAACCCGAAAGGCGCGGTGGTTTCAGTAACATCAGACAGTTTAGCTTTAAAGTAATCAACACCGCTATTGGATTGATTAGCGCTTAACGAATAAGCAACAAACTCACGATATTGAACCGGGGTAGGCAATAATACATTTGGATCTTCAAGCAAAGCGTGCATTTCTGCAATTTGCAATAAGACAGAAATATGATCACTTAATAAATGATGTTGCTTTAATAGTAGAAAACACGCATCGGTCTTCGTATCTTTGGCCGCAATCGCTTGCATCATAGGCGCACGATCCAGCTTCATATGGTGGTGTTCAATAGCAGATAATTCCGCCAACGTTTCCAATGCTGAGAAACTTGGAGCAACAGCTTGCCATTGTAAAGGAACAGCAGCGGTTCGATGAACAACCTGAACTGGCGTGGTTAAATCATGCCAATGAATAGAGGTGCGGAAAATATCATGACGTGCCACTATCTTATCAAGCGTATGTAGAAATGCTGTCAGCTTTTGCTCATGAGTAAACTTTATCAGAATGGGAATGATATAAGTATCATGCTGTTCATTCATTCGATGGTGAAAGAAAATACCTTCCTGCAACGGTGATAATGGGTAAATATCTTGTATGTTACTGGCGCCGCCCTCAACTTGTTGGCAAATAACCGCGATCTCTTTTTCATTCAAAATCACCATATCCAACATATCAGACGTGATATGTTCAACATGCTCTGCAAGCTTGTTAACCGCCACCTCTTGGTGGGTTAACGTTTCCTCATCCTTACGGACACAAGATAAATGTAATGCCAGTTCCGCCAGCGTGTTAGTTCGGTAAATCGCGCGCATAGGCAATTCATAACCACGTTGAACCAACTCTGCTCGCATTGACATAATTAATAAAGAGTGACCGCCCAAGGCAAAAAAGTTGTCATGGCGACTGACTTTATTTAAAGCTAATAACGACTGCCACAGTTGTGCTAATACCCGCTCAGCTTCGCCTTCAGGGGCAACAAATTCCTGCTGACTATAATCTTGTTTTTGTGGTAGCGGCAATTGCTTAAAGTCTAATTTGCCGTTTTGTGTCAGGGGTAATTTTTCTAACTGCACAACGGCAACAGGCAACATGTAATCAGCCAATTTGTTCTTCATCGCCAGACGAATGGCATTAATATTGATGGTTCCTTCAGCAACAACGTAAGCAATTAATTGCAGTCGATCATCAGAGCCAAGCTGTCGAGGATAGACAACCGCTTCATGAATGCCGGGATAATCCATTAATTGATTGCTGATTTCTTCCGGCTCAATACGAAAACCGTTTATTTTTACTTGGTTATCATTGCGCCCAATAAATTCTAAATTACCATCGGGTAACTGACGTACGATATCTCCCGTGCGGTAAAGTCGCCCCGAACCAAAAGGATTAACCACAAAATACTTCACGCTATCTTGTTCACGGTTAAGATAGCCACGTGTTACACCTGTTCCACCAATATATAATTCCCCCTGAAACCCTAAGGGGACACTTTTTAAGTTCGTATCTAATATATAAAGCTGGGTGCCATAATTAGCTTTACCAATGGGGATCATCGCCGTGACATCAGCCAAGGATGTCATGCAGTAAGCAGACGCGGTTACGGTTGTTTCGGTCGGGCCGTATGTGTTGATAAGTTCGATAGCGGGACCACGCTCGAACCATTCGCGAGCACTAACGGATTTAACCATTTCGCCGCCTAAGATCACTAAACGTAGTGAAGAATCAATAGGTTGACGACTGTAATTCACCAGTTGATGCCAAAAAGCGGTAGGTAAACTGGTCACCGAAATTTCATGGTGTCGGCAAAATGCCCAAAATGCATCAAAATCGTAGTGAATATCATCAGCTCGTAACACCAGAGTGCCGCCGTTGCATAAGGAGCCGAAACATTCTTCCACGGAAATATCGAAGCTGACCGAAGAAAACTGCAAAAACTTATCATGTTCAGTCAGTCTATAAAACTCTGTAATGTGTGCAACAAAATGACTCAACTGTTTATGTTCAACCATCACCCCTTTGGGCTGCCCCGTTGTGCCGGAGGTATAAATCACATAAGCCAGATGTTCCAACTGTAAACCAATATTGCTTGCAGATATGTCTGCCACAGAACGCAAAGCCAAATGTTCGTTAAGCTGAGCATCATCCAGCAATAGTGTTGTGATCTCGCATGCTGCGAATCGATACGCAATGGAAGACACTGTTATGCAAACAACAGGTTCAGCATCGGTCAGCATAAACTGCAAACGACCATCGGGATAATCAGGGTCCATAGGGACATAAGCAGCTCCGGCTTTCAGCGTCGCCAACATCGCCACGACCATCTCGCTCGAACGCGGCAAGCAAATAGCAACACGGCTATCAGGCCGAACCCCCTGCTCAATTAAATAGTTAGCTAACTGATTGGCTTTATCGTTCAATGCGGCGTAAGACATTTGTCGTTCGCCATCCACGATAGCAATGGCATCAGGATGCCGTTTTGCATATTGCTCAATTTGCTCATGCACTAATGTGATGGTCGGACAGACAGGTTTTTCTCCTGGCACAGCCGATTGACTAAGATGCCATAACGCCTGTTCAACGTCTTTACTCACCAGATCAAGTGAAGTTAATAACGCTTCAGGCTGTGCAACCATTTGTTCAACCAAAGTCATAATGCTTTGCAATAAATGTTCAGCCTGATGTGACGAGAAATAATCATGACGATAATCTAGTTGAAGCTGAGTGCTTTGCTTGTCACCGTAATCACATAATATAACGGTGAGAGGAATATCTTCACGTCCATGGCTAAGGTAATGAGTCTCCGTATCCAAGCCACTAGCACTGAAATCAAAATCAATTTGTTGATAGTTAAAAACAATATCAAAAAGACGTTCACGACCTTGAGCACGTAAAGACAAATCCTTATATAAGGCACTCGAAGGATAAGAGCGATAACGATAGCCACTTTTTATAGTACGTGCTGTCATTACCACTGATTCAGCCACCGACATCTGCTCATTTTGCACGCACATTACCGGTAGCATCGATATAAACGAACCAACCATATTGCGTTGAGCTGATGTAGTACGATTATGTAAAGGCGTCCCGATAAGGACCCCATCACTTTGGTTGATACGGTTTACCAGAGAAGCAATAGCTGTAATAAAAAGTGGCGATATGGGTAAATTGCACTGACTCGCCTTCGTTAAAAATGACTGATATCTATCAGGTTTGATAAAGTGTACAAGCCTGCTGTTTTTTCTTGAATCAGCAGTTCCAAAGCCTTCTTTCCTACATTGGAAAGGCACATCCGGCAAGTGGTGGAGCAACTCTTTCCAGTATTTAGCTGCTTTGGCGAGTTGCTGACTATAATTCTCAGGTAACGGTTGTGCCGCAAGATCGAGAAACCGTACTCCCGTGTTTTCTTTAGGCGTATTTCCCAGTTCCAATTGCTGGTAGGCGTCGAAAATACTTCGAAACCAGTTAGCATAACCGACACCATCAATGATGATGTGGTGAGAAATAAAGTATAGCCAGAAACGATTTGCAGCCAACTGAATTAAGCCGACTCGATAAAGCACATCCTGTGCTAATCTAAATGGCTCAGAGAATATCCGTTCAACAATAGCCAAAGCTTTATATTCCGCCTCTTCTTCACCCGAAAGATCTAAATGAGACAACTCAAAGTGATGGTCTTGAACAATATGAGCAAACTCAACTGTACCTTTTAGCGTATCCGAATCAACATGATGCGGCATTGAGTACTTATCAACTATTGAGCATCGAAGTACAGCGTGTTCTTGGATAGTGTGTTTTATGGCGCATTCGAGATTCTTTATATTAATAGATTGTTTAATCTCAACATAACCGCCTATATTGAACGCTGAGGTATCCTCTCTATTTATATGATCAAGATAAATTTCCTTTTGCTGTTGATTTAGTGGAATAACAAGCTGTTCAACTTTATCTAGAAACATACTATAATCCCTTTGAAAGATGTTATTTTTAGTTTTTATTATTTACAAGCTCATTAAAGTCATCTCCTAACAATAATTTCAGCCAGCATTTCCTCATATTCATCATAATAGCCCACTTCCACAAAACCAAAACGTTGATAAAATGATTTATGGCGTTCGCTAGTTTCGTCATAACAGACAGTAATCCTGTGACAATCAGGCTGCTGTTTCATTTCATCCAGTAATAACTGCATCGCCGCTCCGCCAATACCTTGGTTTTGGTAAGACTTATCAATCATCATTCGATACAGATTATATTCGTTGGGTTTGCCTTCATTAACGCAGCGTTCATACATTGCAAAACCCACCACCTCCTCGTCGTAGCAGATCACTCTTGCTCTGCAATATTCATTAAAATGTGATTCGACAATTGACTCTGAATTTGGTGCGACGAAAACTTCCTGTCCAGGTTCAACTTCAAGAGACATTACATCCTCATAGTTGTCTTTATCGACATCAATCAAAGATACTTTCATAATTAACCTACTCGCTTTCTAAGAAATATAATTAAGATACGGACGGTACTTCTCGAAAAAATTTTCGCGCTTCATTAATCCCAAAAGTCCACATAAACTTAGCCAATTGTAATACAAATTTTCACTCGGCATTTTTTCTTTAATGCTCTTAAAACTGACAAGGGCCGAAGATCGAGTATGAAAATCGATATTAAAAGAAATACTATCAGTCAACGTTCTTACATGATGAAGCATACCCGCTGGCATGATTAATATATCGCCTTGATGCACCTCAATCGTGGATTTGTTTATCTCACCCACATGCTGAATTTCAGGATTATACTCAAACCAGCGCCACCCTCGACGAGAACAGGCATCTCTTTTTTCCCAAGGAATAAAAGAGAATCTTTTACTTCCCTTTATCTGAAAAAATAGATTGTTCGTTCTTAATGTATCAAAATGCAGTGGCGTTATAGCGCCAGCTGGAGACATAAAAAATTGAACAAATTTCCACCATTCATTGCGATAAAGCTCTGGCAAAATAGTTAGAGGAAAATCACCAACATCATCAAGTAACTGCTGAGCTTGTAAAAAGATAGGAATGTCATGACAATAGGGAATATCGTTACCCATCTCCCCTTTTTTATATGCATTCAGAATTTCTAAATAACGATACATTTTGGTTTGCTCAGAACGCACGCCATTTGCATCAAAAAATTTGATCACAACGTCAATTTGAGGACATTTATCTTGAAAGTATTTAGCATCCCATTGTCTTATCGCAAGCCAGTCTTGCAATAATCCTCGGTAAACAATTACGTATCCCCGAGCAAGTGTCTGATGAAATTCAAGCTGATTAAACTTAGTAAGTTCTACTACACGGCTCATAATTCTACACTCCTAGCTAATAATTGCTGCTAACCGGTAACCTTTGAACTTTACTTTCGACGTTATCACTGTTCCTCGCTTTTAAACTGGCGAGAGCCTGTTCTATAATCTTCAATCCTTTTACAAGTGTCTCTTCATCAATAGTCAAAGCAGGCATCAATTTCAACACTTCATCATTGGGGCCGCACAACTCCACAATCAAACCATTTTCAAAACAATGCTTCACCAAATACTGTGTTAATGAGGAATCAATCATTTCTATACCTTGCATGAATCCAATCCCTTTAACTCGCAGTACAAGTTCATGATACTCTTTAGCTAAAGCGTTCAAGTGCGTTCGAATTAATTCAGCCTTATACTGAATTATTTTCTGAAAAGAACTGTCGCCCCAATATTCATTTAACATCGCTTTTGAAGCAACAAATGCTAAGTTATTACCTCGAAATGTGCCGTTGTCTTCTGCCGGTTTCCACACATCGATATCGGGAGAAATAAGCAGTAAAGACATAGGCAGCCCAATACCGCCAATAGATTTAGAAAGACAAACGAGATCAGGTTTAATATTTGCGCGCTCAAAACTAAAGAATGTTCCGGTACGACCACAGCCAGATTGAATGTCATCAACGATTAGTAGAATGTTGAACTCTTCGGTCAATTCTCTCAACGCTCTCAACCATTCAACAGAAGCAACATTTAATCCGCCTTCTCCTTGTACAGTCTCAAGAATTACCGCTGCGGGAAGATCAACCCCTGAACTAGAATCGGTAAGTAGCTTTCTAAAATATCCTATATAATTAAATTCTCCATCGATATAACCATCAAATGGTAAGCGCGTAATCTGAGAATATAACCCAGGTTGGCGATGATGTTGACTACCTGTTAAACTGAGCGACACCCCTGTCATACCGTGAAAGGCGTTGGTAAAACAAACAATATTTTCTCTTTTTGTATACTTTCTTGCTAATTTTACCGCAGATTCAATGACGCTCGTACCCGTAGGGCTGGTAAATTGTAAACGATATTCAAGCTGTCTTGGTTGCAAAATTTTATCAACAAATGTCGATATAAACTCCATTTTTGCTTCTGAGTACAAATCAAGCCCCATAATAATACCATCATCTTGAATATACTTAAAAATTTGTTGTTTTATGATTGTATTATTATGTCCATAGTTCAGTGCGCCAGCGCCACATAAAAAATCAATGTAACTGTTACCATCTATATCGATTAAGGTAGAACCTATACCACTTCTAAATACTACGGGAAATCTACGGCAATATGAACGAGCTTTAGACTCATAATTATTAAATATTTCTTCTATTTCCATAATAACTCCACAGTAATTCAGATAAAAGCCAAATTGATTTAAGTCGGAGTAATCTGTTTATATTGAGACAATCATAAAATAATAACTAAAAAAGTTATTTCTGTTGTAACTTTCTCATTATAATCTTTAGCTTAAAACCTATCAAAGTAATCGGGTATTTTCCTATTTTTCGACCATACATACAGCCCTAAATCCTCTACCGATAAATACAGGTTTGAAGCGCATTTCATCATATCACTATTTTATTCCCTAATCTATTTTTCTAAAAAATAGCCATCTCTGCTATCTATAATTGTTGCCTTTTATAATAGGTATGGATAGACTTGTATTCACATAATGGTTTTGCAAACATAGAACTCCGCATATTTCTAATATCTTTTTTATTCCATAATGCCATTTTTAAATCTACCGCGGTTATAACCCCATTCAAATTATAGCCAATTAGCTTCGTGCTACTTAATTCTCTACTTCGATATATGTTGGAAAATAATAGCCAGCCAACTTATGCGAAGGCAAAAGTAAAACACATCTTGAAATAATTTTTTATATTTAAAGTACAAAGGGAACATTAACATAGGCTGAACATTAACACAAACAAAACACTAATAAAAGCCAAACACTAATCAAAAAAAAACGAATATATTAGAAAGAAACCCTCGGAGTTAATTACAAGAGTTATAGTTGTGCTCAACAAACGAAATCATCAGATATTCAAATGCCACTTTCCTCTTTAGAAAATCAACAAGGAAAAATAAAAGTGCCGCAATATCATGACAAGCTATTTACTGAAACAGCTTCTCGAATGACATCCAGTGCAGTAGGATTTTCAATTAGGGCAAGATCACCGGGTTCACGCCCTTCACAGATTGCCTGCATGGTTCGACGCAACATTTTTCCTGAACGTGTTTTGGGAAGCTGAGAGACAAAATAGACTCGTGCCGGGCGGCCTACGCTACCAATTTGTTTATTTACCAAATCCATCAAAACCTTTTCCAAAATAGCAAAATGCTCGGCATTCTGGATCTCCTTTCCATCTTTGAGAACAGCAAAGGCTACCGCGACTTGCCCTTTGATAGCATCCTTAATGCCAATCACAGCTACTTCGGCAACATCTTCATGGCTGGCAATACACTCTTCTATCTCCCGCGTTCCCAGACGGTGCCCAGCAACATTAATCACATCATCCGAACGCCCCAAAATAAAATAATAGCCGTCGCTATCACGGATACCCCAATCGAATGTGGAATAAACAGCATGCTCAAAGTATCGCCAATAGGTATTGATAAAACGTGTATCATCACCATAGATAGTTTGAATACAACCCGGAGGTAAAGGTCCTTCAATAACGAGCATACCTTTTTCATTATCACCACACGCTTTGCCAGTCAGTTCATTAATGAGCTTGACATGAAAGCCATACATCGGAAAGCCTGGACTGCCAAATCGACTCGGCCTGTCATCCAAGGCACGAGCGATAGCCATAATCGGCCAACCTGTTTCAGTCTGCCAGTAATTATCAATAACAGGGACGTTGATAGCCTCAGAAATCCAGCGGGCAGTATGCTCATCTAGCGGTTCTCCCGCCAAATACAATGTCTTAAGTGATGAAATATCGTATTTACCAATACATTCAATTGGATATTTTTTCAGTACACGTATAGCTGTAGGTGCAGAAAACATCCGTGTTACTTGATATTTCTCCACTATTTTCCACCAAATGCCCGCATCTGGCCGTATCGGCAGCCCCTCATACATAATCGTCGCCATTCCTGCAATTAAAGGAGCATAAACAATATAAGAATGCCCGACGATCCAACCAATATCTGAGGTGCTAAAAAATACCTCACCCGCTTTACCACCAAAAATGATATCCATAGATGTTGCCAGTGCGACAGCATAACCGCCAACATCACGCTGCACGCCCTTTGGCGTGCCCGTCGTACCGGAAGTATAGAGCACACAGGAGGTTTCATTTGATTCAAGCTAGGTTACGGGAATGTCAGCATCAAAGTACTCCTGCCGCAATGTCGCGAAATCGATATCTCTCCCCGGTACCCAAACCATTTCCGCCAGCCCGCGGTTAACCATCAACACATGACGGGGTTTGTGGTTCGCCAGTTCGATAGCTTCATCCAACAATGGCTTGTAAGGAATGACTTTGCCACCACGCGATCCCCCATCAGCAGATACCACCAACACCGGTTCAGCATTATCCAACCGTGTGGCAAGGCTCTGAGAAGCAAAACCACCAAAGACAACAGAGTGAACGGCACCAATACGGGCACAAGCGAGCAAAACAAACAACGCTTCAGCAATCATCGGCATATAAACCAAAACTCTGTCGCCTTTTTTAACGCCCAGAGAGAGCATCATGGCAGCCGCTCGATTCACTTCCTGATGTAATTCCCTGAAAGTAAATACTTTCTCACTATGAGTTTCTGTTGAGATAGTGATGAGCGCCTTAGCATCAGGCTGGCTTTCCAGCCAGCGATCCAACGCGTTGTAGCATAGGTTGGTTTTTCCCCCGCAAAACCAACCAGCAAAAGGAGGATTGCTATAGTCCAGCACTTGCTCAAAAGGATGTTGCCAGAAAATACGTTGCGCCTGCTCAGCCCAGAAAGCGTTGGGATCATCAATGGACTGCTGATAAAAAGCGTTGAATGACATAATCTCTCCTATGTGCTGCCGTAGATGATAGAGCGGCACTTTGGGAGAGCGGCCGCCGATAGTATTGGAAATTCAGATAACGTATAAGTCGAGGTATTCGTTTACCGGCATGTTTTCTAGCAACGAACGGTCAAGGGAAACAGACAGGATTCTCCTCTGTTGCGTTTCAGGGAACTGACGTGCCAGGTTGGTTCTAAATTTTTTCAGCAATAATGGAATGCCTTCCTTACGGCGACGAGCATGGCCGATGGGGAATTCAACTTTAACTTCATCGAGCTGGCTGCCATCTGTAAACGTAACAGTTAATGCGTTAGCAATAGAGCGTTTTTCCGGATCATGATAATCATGGGTAAAATCAAGATTTTCAACACACACTACTTTTTCCCGCAGTGCATCAATGCGAGGATCTGCCGCAACGCTATCTTCATAATCCGCCGCAGTAAGACGACCAAAGATCAAAGGAATCGCAATCATGTACTGAATACAGTGGTCTCTGTCCGCGGGATTGTTTAACGGGCCTTGCTTATCGATAATCCGTATACAAGCTTCATGGGTACGAATAGTGATTTTTGTAATGTCATTGATAGTCTTACCGGCGTCTTTCAGTTGTTGATGCAGGCTCACTGCCGCTTCCACCGCAGTTTGCGCATGAAATTCTGCCGGGAAAGCGATTTTGAACAGCACGTTTTCCATCACATAAGAGCCATAGGCACGCTGGAATTTGAAAGGCTGACCATTGAACAAGACATCATAGAATCCCCACGTCTTTGCGGTTAATACCGAGGGATATCCCATTTCACCCTTTTGCGCCATCAGGGCCAAGCGAACCGCGCGGGATGTTGCATCACCGGCAGCCCAAGATTTACGTGAGCCGGTATTGGGAGCATGGCGGTAAGTTCGCAGCGATTGACCATCAACCCAAGCCAATGATACCGCACTCAGGATCTCTTCTCGATTCAACCCCAACATTTCAGCAACAACAGCGGTCGAAGCCACTTTTACCAGCACGACGTGATCTAAACCGACTTTATTGAATGCATTCTCCAGTGCAAGACATCCCTGTATTTCATGTGCTTTAACCATACCCGTCAAAACATCTTTGATCGTGAGCGGCTTTTTCCCACCAGCCACGGCATTTCTTGATAGCCAGTCAGCCACTGCCAAGATGCCACCGAGGTTATCGGATGGATGCCCCCATTCAGCAGCAAGCCATGTGTCATTGAAATCTAACCAGCGGATCATCGTACCAATGTTAAATGCCGCCTGTACGGGATCGAGTTGAAACTGGGTTCCCGGTACCCGCACGCCATTGGGCACCACTGTCCCCGGCACAATCGGCCCTAGTAATTTCTTACAGGCCAGGTATTCCAGTGCCTCTAACCCACAACCCAGCGTATCCAGAAAGCAGTAATAAGCCGTTTCATAGGCAACGGATGATGTGATGGCGTATTCCATAACATAATCCACAATATCCACAATGACCTGATCATATTCAGGATGATTGCTTGCAACAGAGGTAGACATAATAATTCCTTGTTAAAAAAACACCCATGCAGGAATCTCTGCATCAAAAATAGCGTTACCCACGTTTACCTATTGGCGTAAATACTCGATTTTCTGGCCCGGTATAGTTGGCTGAAGGACGAATAATTTTGTTATCAATACGCTGTTCAATGATATGAGCAGCCCATCCCGCTGTACGGGCAATCACAAACAGTGGTGTAAACATCGCCGTTGGCACTCCCATCATGTGATAGGAAACCGCTGAGAACCAATCAAGATTCGGGAACATGTTTTTGGTGGCCCACATCACCGCTTCTAATCGATCCGCGATATCAAACATTTTGGTGGTTCCTGCCTCTTTAGAAAGTTGTAGAGCCACATCTTTAATTACTTTGTTACGGGGATCGGAAATAGTGTAAACCGGATGACCAAAGCCGATAATGACCTCTTTTCTCGCCAAACGCGCCAGAATATCACTCTCAGCCTCATCAGGATTCTCATAGCGCTGTTGAATTTCAAAAGAGACTTCGTTTGCTCCACCATGTTTTGGTCCTCTCAACGCACCAATCGCTCCAACGATGGCGGAGTAGATATCTGTGCCAGTTCCTGCAATAACACGACTGGTAAATGTCGAAGCATTAAATTCATGTTCGGCATACAGGATTAGGGAGGTATGCATAGCTTTTTCCCACGATTCACAGGGCTTTTTACCATGCAGGAGGTGCAGAAAATGTCCGCCTATCGACTCATCATCAGTTTCTACCTCAATGCGGCGTCCATTGTGGCTATAGTGATACCAATAGAGCAACATGGAGCTAAGAGAGGCCAGTAATCTGTCAGCAATATCACGCGCCCCCGCGAGGTTGTGATCATCTTTCTCAGGCAATGTACAACCCAGAACGGAGACGCCGGTACGCATAACATCCATCGGATGGGCGGCTGCGGGTAATGTTTCCAGTGCAGCCTTTACGCTACCCGGCAGACCTCGCAGTGCGGTTAATTTCGTTTTATAGGCAGCTAGTTCAGCACGGGAAGGCAATTTTTCATGGATCAGTAGGTACGCAACTTCTTCAAATTCACACTGGGTTGCAAGATCAAGAATATCGTAACCACGGTAGTGCAGATCATTACCGGTTTTCCCAACTGTACAAAGTGCCGTGTTACCCGCACTGATGCCAGAAAGGGCTACCGATTTTTTAGGCTTGAAAGTGGTTAACTCAGTCATCGTGTTCTGTTCGCTCATGGGTATCACCTCTACTGTTTTTATGCCATATAAAACGACGAATATCAGGTGGAGCTGTCCGTCATTGAGATTTTTTCTTGGAGAAAAGCAGATCTAATTTTTGTTCAAAATCGTAGTAGTTGATGCTTTCATATAACTCGTTGCGAGTCTGCATCATGCTGATCACACTCTTCTGTGTCCCTTCACGACGGAGTGTTGTGTAAACCTGCTCGGCTGCCTTATTCATTGCACGGAAAGCAGAAAGTGGATAAAGCGCAATAGAGACATCCACACTTTTCAACTCTTCAGTCGTGAAAAGTGGAGTCGCACCAAATTCAGTGATATTGGCTAATATTGGAACCCCGGTTGTTGACGCAAATGTTTGATACATATGTAATTCAGTGATCGCCTCTGGAAACAGCATGTCTGCTCCGGCTTCGATATAGGCTTTTGCCCGATCAAGCGCCGCTGCTAATCCTTCAACAGCCAAAGCATCAGTGCGAGCCATAATGACGAAATTTTTATCAGTACGGGCATCGACAGCGGCCTTGATGCGATCAACCATTTCCTCTTTGGATACAATCTCTTTATTCGGACGATGACCGCAGCGTTTCGCACCGACCTGATCCTCAATGTGCAATCCCGCAGCCCCCGCTTTAATCATGGAACGCACTGTGCGAGCCACATTAAAGGCAGAAGAACCAAAACCGATATCAGCATCCACCAACAATGGCAAATCGCATACGTCCGTAATACGACGAATATCTATTAACACATCATCCAGAGTTGAAATTCCCAGATCAGGCATACCCAACGAACCCGCCGATACACCGCCACCAGAAAGATAGATAGCTTTATAGCCAGCCCGTTTTGCCAGTAACGCATGATTCGCATTAATGGCGCCAATAACCTGTAGTGGAGATTCAGCCTCTATCGCCTGACGAAATGCCAAACCGGTCGAGGAAAACGTCATACATGACCTCATTGTTATTATAATGAAACACATTTGTTATCTAGCAATATTCGTACCAATAAAATTAGAAATAGCTGATGGTTTTAAAAAACAAACACAATAAAAAATTATTATATTGTTTTTTAATTGAAAAATAGCACTAAAAATATTTATTAGCTTGTCGGAAAGCACTATTGATAGAAAAACCCACCTGTTTCATAATGAATCAATTACGTTTCATGAAACATAAACGAAACAATTACGAAACATTGAATTATTGTGGTGGGAAAAGCGAATAAAATTCAGCTAAGAAAAATGAAAACAGAGTACAGATAGAGGAATAGCATGGCAGAAACACCATCAACAGAACGTGATAACCGTGATAAACCGGTCATTTGGACAGTATCTGTTTCCCGTCTTTTTGATCTCTTCCGTGATATCACACCAGAATTCGATCATCAGGCCAATATCACGCCTATCCAACTTGGGTTTGAAAATGCGGTTCAACATATTCGTCAACGGTTAACAACTGAATGTTGTGATGCCGTGCTCTGTGCCGGCTCTAATGGCGCCTATCTTAAAAGCCGTTTGCCAGTACCAGTCATCATTGCTAAGGCCAGTGGTTTCGATTTTATGCAGGCACTAGCCCGTGCACGACAAATCAGCTCCCGTATTGGTGTTATCACCTATCAGAATACATTACCTGCGCTAGAAGAATTTCAGCAACGGTTCAACTTGCGTATTGAACAACGCAGTTACGTAACGGAAGAAGATGCACGAGCCCAAGTCAATGCACTAAAAGCCATTGGCATTAAAGTGATTGTCGGTGCCGGGCTAATTACCGACCTCGCCTATGAAGCTGAATTGGTGGGTGTTTTTGTCTACTCTGCTGATTCTATTCGCCAGGCATTCCATGATGCACTGGATATTGCCAGAATGACCAAGCTCAGCCAAGCTTCAATTTCTGCCTATCCAACCGAGAATAGTTTACGTACCCGCCATACTCTCAATGATATCCGGGGAGATTCAGCGGTAATGGAACATGTGCGCAACACTATTATGCTATACGCCCGCTCGCCTGCCACAGTGCTAATACAGGGGGAAAGTGGTACAGGGAAGGAGCTGGTGGCACAAGCCATTCACCATGAATATGCCCTGCGGTATGGTCAGATTACAGGTAAACATCAACGGCCGTTTGTCGCCGTTAACTGTGGCGCCATTGCTAAATCCTTACTGGAAGCTGAATTGTTTGGTTATGAGGAAGGCGCTTTCACCGGATCTCGGCGGGGAGGTCGTGCAGGTCTTTTTGAGGTTGCGCATCGAGGCACGCTATTTTTGGATGAAATTGGTGAAATGCCACTGCCTCTTCAAACACGGCTATTGCGGGTACTGGAAGAAAAATCCGTTGTCAGAGTAGGAGGACACCACCCTATTGCCGTTGATGCTCGGATCATCTGCGCCACACATTGCGATTTGGATACTTGGGTTCAAGAAGGGCGTTTTCGAACAGACCTGTTCTATCGCCTAAGTGTATTGCGCATCAACATTCCGGCCCTCAGGGAAAGAGGTCATGATATTGGTATATTGGCGCTGGAATATCTGCGACGAGCATTTGCTGCATTAAATTTGCCGGTATCACAATCAAGAGTGCAAGAGCTTGCTGCTTGTCAGGAGGCATTGCAAGCCTATCATTGGCCCGGTAATGTCCGGGAACTACGTAATCTTATGGAGCGACTCACGTTATACCTTAGTGCCCATCCTGAGCATACCTTAACACCAGAATTGATATTGGCGCTTTCACCGGAGCGCCAATCTACACTCAAGCTGGCAGAACAAAGTATGAAGTCTTTCCTCTCTTTAACTCAACAATCTTCACTTGTTGCACCACTTTCAGCTCATGAAACCTTGAAACGATTTTCTGGCAATCACCATGCAACCGCGGAATATCTGGGGATTAGCCGTACTACGTTGTGGCGACGATTGAAGAAAGAGATGGCAGGGAATAAATAGCTAAAATGTTGCCTTGAAATGCTTACGGTAGTCCTGTGGAGTGCTACTGAACGCCCGGAAGAAACTGCGGCGTAAAGTATCTTCACAGCCGAAACCGCAACGGGAGGCTATGCACTTGAGCGATAGCGTAGATTCAACCAAAAGATGACGCGCCGCTTCTAGGCGGAATCGCTCCACCGCTTTGGCTGGCGTAATCCCTGCATGTTGGCCATAGTGGCGCACGAAGCTACGCTCACTCATATTGGTACGAGCAGCCAAAGCTGCCACTGAAAGGTCTCCCGCCAAATTGTTAATCATCCAAGCGTGCAGATCTGCAAATTTACTCGTACTGCTTTGTAATGCCAGTGAAGCACTAAACTGTTCCTGTCCACCAGGACGTTTGAGAAACATAACGAGATCCCGCGCAACATCCAGTGCCAGTTTATGACCGAAATCTTCCTCCAGCAATGATAGAGCCAAATCGATTCCTGCGGTGACACCAGCAGAAGTCCACACCGGGCCATCCTGAATAAAGATAGGATCACATTCTACCCGCAACTTACTGTAACGCCGGGCCAGTTCAGCACAGCTATTCCAGTGCGTAACGACTCTGCGGCCATCAAGCAATCCGCAAGCAGCCAGAATGAATGCCCCGCTACATACAGACACAATACGCCTAGCCAGCGATGCATGTCCCTTTAACCAATTACGCAATGGCGGATGATTCGCCGCTGACTCAACGCCAATGCCCCCTGCAACAATCAGAGTATCGGCGGGAGAATCTAACTTAGGTAAAGGTTCTGCTTGCACAGTTATTCCAGCCTGCGTCATTACCTGTCCGGGATCACAAGCCACGACTTTTATGGCATAAGGCCGTTTGTGACCAGACTTCTCTGCTAGCTCATTAGCTGTGGTAAAGACCTGCAATGGCCCTGAAAGGTCCAGCAGATTTACGTTGGGGAAGATCAGAAAATAGAGAGTCTTAATGTCCATAAGGCAATTATGGCATTTGGCGTAAATCGTCGCAATATTGGCATATACGCCAATTAGTTTACGGTTACAGTTGTTCCATCAATTTGCTACCGGGAATACAAATATTCAGCGCTCGCTAAAAATAGCGGCATATGAATTTCAGTTCTCTTTTCAATCTCGATAAGGAAAACTTCTCCATGAAAAACACATCTAAGGAACATCCTGCGGCATTATCTTCGTTAATGAAAGCATCGTCTGGAGAAAAACCCACTCTCGCTTTTGTCATTTTCCCAGGCATGACGCCACTTGATATGATTGGTCCCGCGACAGTTCTTGAAGTAGGAGGATGGTTAAATATTGAATATGTCTGGCGCGATTTACTTCCGGTGCGTACTGAGCTGGCACATATATCATTTTCACCGAGCACTACATTTGAGCAATTAGATAAAGTGGATATTTTGTGTGTTCCGGGTACAGGAAATCCTTATGCTTTGCTTGCCAAATTAGACATGCTTGATTGGATACATAAAGTGGGAAGTAAAGCATCTTGGGTCACCAGCGTGTGTACAGGATCGATCCTGTTAGGGGCCGCAGGCTTGCTGAAAGGGTATAAAGCAGCGACTCATTGGTCGATGATAGACGATCTCAACGAATTCGGTGCAATACCGGTTAATAAAAGAGTCGTTATCGATAGAAATCGGGTTACTGGAGGTGGAGTCACCGCAGGTATTGATTTCGGTTTGACATTGCTTGTTGAAATCAAAGGTGAAGAATATGCACAAGCAGTCCAACTGGCGATGCAATATAGCCCAAAACCGCCGTTCAATAGCGGCATGCCAGAATTCGCCGGCAAAGAAATAACCCATGCCACGCTTCAAGCTATATTTTCCAATGTGGAAAAACAGACGCCTGATTACAAAGAAATCTTAATTAAAAGCGCCAAGAGAATATCAGATATCTACTGATATATATTTTCGTATTATGGCTCAATTCAACCTATTTCAGCATTCGATTATTTACCAATAACGGAAATATTTTCTATTCTGAGAACGGCTAATTCATAGGTGCATAAATCCAGATTTGTTTTTTAGATTAAAAGGTATAGGCAACCAATCCGGTTGCCGCTTCCAAAAGAAAACTTATCGGATTACGATGTTTCGAATATTCTATTTGAGGAATATTCTTTAATTATTAAAATACTATTTCAATTAAAAAGCTCAATACCAGACAGAAAAAGTATGATTTCAAACTTATCCAAATAATATACCGCTTATATGTAAAGTCTTGCCCACTTATTTACACGAACTTTCATGCCGATTAAGGTATCGGCATAAGTCAATCGGCTATTTGTTCAAGCTTATTCTGGCTCAGCACGACGATTTTAATTATTGTTTCAAGGTTAATACCAATGTCTATCATTGCATGCGCGATTGTCACAATCGCCAGTTTCCTCCCTATATGTAATCCATCTCGAAATTCTTGTTGGAACTCTTTCTGTTCCAGTTTTTGTTCTATTGTTATCAGTAGTTCTTCATATGTCATCAGTATCTCCTCATATTTCTAGGGGACGGTTCAGCTATTTGCCGGATCAGCCCCTCTTCTAACACGAATCTTTAAATACCGATTACAGCTCTCAGCACGAATCAGTGATGTATTTGTTCAAGTTCGTTCTGGCTCAGCCCAGTGTTTTTCATTATTGTTTCATGATCGATACCATTATCCATCAATGCGCGCGCGATTTTCAGACTCGCCCGTTTTTCACCTTTCTGCAATCCTTCCTGGTATGCTTCTTGGTATGTTTCCTGAAATCCTTCTTGGAACGCTTTCTGTTTCAGTTTTTGCGCTATTGTCATCAGTACCTCCTTATATTTCTAGGGGACGGTTCAGCTATTTGCCGGATAAGCCCTCTTCTAACACGAATCTTTAAATACCGATTACGGCTCTCAGCACGAATCAGTGATGTATTTGTTCAAGTTCGTTCTGGCTCAGCCCAGTGTTTTTCATTATTGTTTCATGATCGATACCATTGTTCATCATTCTACAAGCGACTTCCAGAATTGCCTGTTTTTTACCCTTCAGCAATCCTTCTTGAAGCCCTTCTTGATGCCCTTTATGTTTCAATTTCTGCGCTATTGTCATCAGTAACTCCTCATACTTCGGGAACTGTTCTGCCAGTTGCCGGATAAAACCTTCTGGATCGGCGGTATCTCCCACCAGTAATATGTAGTTTAGCATGCTTCTTAGCTGCTCACCTGTATAGTAATCATACGCAAACAACATGGACAGCTTTTGCCGTAACTCCGCCATATCACGTTGCCGGATATGTTTTTGTACTATTTCCAGTAGTGCAACCCGTTTGTGCGTCAGGATTTCATCATCCGGGATTACCGTCACATCCACCAGCGGAAACGCGCTGGAATAGATCTCTTCCGCCAGAGCCGAAGCATCGAAGCAGTCGAACCAGTTGGTACTCCACGGATACGGCCGTATTTTTCCGTGATAAAACAACACCGGAATAACCAACGGCAATTTTTCATGTCCCTGCTCCAGATGCCATTGCATTGCTGAAATACTGTAACGCATCAGCCGGAATGCCATCATCTTATCCGGGGAACTCTGGTGTTCAATCACACAATACACATAACTCTCTCCCTGCGTAGTTTTTAGTGAATACAAGATGTCGGAATAATGTGCCCGCAGATTGCCCTCAATAAACGACCCTGATTCCAACCGCAGTGTATCAAGATCACAAACTGCCCGTAATGTGGCAGGTAAGTGTATCTCTAGAAAATCTCTGGCGGTATCAATATGACTTAAAAACTTTTTAAAAATAGCATCATGTGGCGTCGGTGTATTTTTTCTTTTCATAAGAGGATAGTAGCATATTTTCTTTTATATTGAAGGAATATTAAATAAATAACAATAAACTCTGTCTCATCTCTCTTTTATACCATTATACAATGTTTTTTATTTAACTAGTTAAAGATAGACTCCTTTCAGAAAAATACCGTTTGCAGCTTGAATGCCGAAACGGTATTTCAGCTAATAATTAATGCATTTCAGTTAAATAATTCAATAATAGAACATTTTAAAAATCACATTTAATTAGTCAAATCAAGCCTAATTAATTATTTTACGGAATTAATTAACTATTTTTCTTAATATAATCTTACAGCAGATTTTAATGCCTTAATATCCGAAGAGCAGAGATAGGGTTTTAAAGCATTAAATTTCTCTTCTGACCAATCATATATTTTTAATGCAAGTAGCTCATTGATAATGTGCGGCTCAAAGCGATATTTAATTAATTTCGCAGGTGTTCCAGCTACAACACTATATGGCTCAACATCTTTAGTGACGACGCTATTAGCAGCAACGATAGCGCCTTCTCCAATAGTGACACCTGGCATAATCATTGAACGCATACCAAGCCACACGCCATCATGAATATGCGTGTCACCTTTGCCTACATAGGCGTCTTCGATATATTCCATGAATGGATATAAACAGAACCAATCTGCTCTGTGTGTATTGTTTCCACCCATAAGAATGATAGTTTCAGCACCTATGCAAACATAATCGCCAATATACAATTTATCAATTGGCCACTTAGACTCCCATTGAAGACTGATCTTATCACCGTACAAATAGCGAACGACAGATTCTTCAAAACCGCCGCTCCAGCAATCGCTATAATAGCTATGAGTTCCTTTGATGACAATACTTTGATTAGTTACAGCTTCATGTAAAAATTGGATTTTTGACCAATGCTTTTCTTTCATAGTAAATAGTCTCTATTAATTATTCATTTACCATAGAATGCTTTCTACGGTGATGTATCCGCATTCATAATATATCACTCCTAACTGATTCGTGGTTGATTTAATAACGGGATTCTTTTCATATTAGGCGATGAGTTAGTTATTAATTTATATCGGTTATTATTCGTAAATTCTTTTGATCTTATTTACATCATACCAAAAGATATACTTTCAATGCGAACTACTCAGCATTTTTTAGGAAGAAGTAAAACTGGAGAGCGAGGAACTTAGAACAATCCGGTCAATACATTGATAGTTTTGGGAACCTCCAGCGGATGAGGCCGGACAGCAACTATAGGGGTTTTCTATGATGGACTGCCGAAGAAATTCATCGTCAGTCATTACGTTACATAAGGGAAAATCCAGCATGTACAAAAGCAAAAGGTATGGTGAAAATCCCTATATCCTCACCCGTCTGTATAAAACCAAGGTGTGATATCCCACATTTTTAGATGATAGCTCAAATTTTAGCCATCATCTAAAAATCAAAAATTTAGTACGCCCATTTACCTGAACGGTTGCAGAACTGGGGATCAAAACCATTGTGGAGGGTCCGCTTGGACGTCCGCACCCGAGGCTCTAGTTTTATGTAATATCTATATATTCACGCTAGTTTATCCTCAGCCCGTCCCTGACTGGGGAATTGCCGTCTGGGATGAAAACGGAAAATGCGTGATAACCAGTGATACAAAACCATTGGCCATCCCTATGAATTAACAACTGCTGACGACATTAATGGAAGAAATAACACTATGATTTTCAATTAATTGGCTATATGATTACAGAAATTCTTTCGACAAAGGATATGTTATGCTACTCACCGCTATGCTTTTTATGATGGTTGTGATTTTTTTCTTACTAGCTATATTGGTTAACTATTTTTTTATCTTAGAGAGAAAGATAAAAAAAACTCTATTAGCATCGTTATTAATGACTGTTGTTTTAATACTAAGCATTATTATTCCGCCAACTATTCATCAGTATTTTTTAATTTGGTATTTGACATAAAGTCGCGCATTAAATGCACGGCCTTAACGAGATTATTTATTTTTTAAGAAGTTGCATAACTTTATTTTCAAAAATTTGTCTTTCGACATGAAAATTTACATTTTCTTTCCATTCCCCAGTAATATCAAATGGCTCTCCAAACCAATTATTATCCTCCTTCCCCCAGTTAAATGTATCGTATGGGTCAGTGAATTTATCATACAGTTTATAATGTATTACACCATATACATTATATCCATCACCCATTTTTTCAGCACTAACATCTGTCAATTTTCCACTGACAGTTGCGCCTCCAATACCCCAAAGTGGGTCGTAAACTGGAACTTTTTTTTCCGTACCAAAATCATAACCATTTTTAAAATCAATTCGTTCACCGTTTTGAATTTGTGAAATAAAACGAGATTGAATGCTACCCTCTGATCTGCCAAATGCACCCGGTTTCTGCATCAATCCTCGAATTTGATCATGCACACCTATCTCAGAGAGTGAAATTTCTCGGCCTGATTTCCCGAAAAAATGCGATAACAAACCAAATGAACTCATACTGTTGTCTTTTTTTGCATTATCATTAAATGCTTGAGTTGCACCAATACTGGTTTTACTAAAATTCGATTTTCTAAGAGAAAGCAAATTTAAATATTCCATTTTTACCCGTGTCATATTGCCTTTAGCGTAGTTCTCCATCAATCTATTAAGTACTTTTTCCCACCTTTTATCTTTTGGATATTTGCATTCTTTTTCACCACACACTGGACAGATGTTTTTACCTAATCCATTCAAAAAATCCATGTTAAATTTTTTTCTTCTGACATAAAACACCCTTAATAAATATAAATAAATTTCATTTTCTATATATATAGAATTATTTAAAAATTGGCTTTATATCGAATTATTACATATTTTAAAATATGCAATATTCTCGATATGAAATGATTTTACATTTACATTTCACACAAGGATATTAAAATGGCCCGTATGGTTACTGGTACAATTTCTACCTAATTGTAATTATTTTCTCTTGATTACACTGTTATCTTGCAAAATATCTCAAAATAATATATTACATTAAAAATAATGTGTTAATGAAATTAATAACTTAATTATTCCACGCATGCATACACATAATATGTACAAACAGAAAGTGTGCTCAATCGAACCCTCGTATAGAGCTTGGGAAGCTCTCGTTCTACCATTGAACTACGCTCGCTTAGGAATAACATAAATTATTATAGCGACTTCGTTGGTATCAGCAAGCCATTATCTGTTTAAGTTGTCTATATTTAAGGCAGTTGAAAATAAAAACTCCCCTGGCAGCTATGTCACAGGGGAGTTGGAATTTGAAATTTAATTCAAACTGTTATTTCTGCGGGCGCATTGCCGGGAACAAAATGACATCACGGATGGTATGGCTATTTGTCAGCAACATAATCATACGGTCAATACCAATACCCAAACCTGCGGTTGGTGGCATACCATGTTCCAAAGCCGTTATATAATCTTCATCGTAGAACATGGCTTCGTCATCACCTTCGTCTTTCTGGCGAACCTGTTCAGCAAAACGTTCAGCCTGATCTTCGGCATCATTCAATTCCGAGAAGCCATTACCAATCTCACGTCCACCAATAAAGAATTCAAAACGGTCAGTGATAAACGGATTTGCATCATTACGACGCGCTAGCGGAGAAACTTCTGCCGGATATTCAGTGATAAATGTGGGTTGAATCAGGTGGCTTTCCGCCGTTTCTTCAAAGATTTCACACTGAACACGGCCAAGGCCCCAACCTTTTTCCACTTCAATACCAAGAGATTCAGCGATAGCCACCGCTTTATCCATATCATCCAAATCAGCTATGTTGGTTTCAGGACGATATTTACAAATGGCCTCTTTCATGGTCATTTGGGCAAATGGTTTACCGAAATCAAATTCCTGTTCGCCATATTTAACCAAGGTATTCCCCAAAATATTCTGCGTCAGGGTACGGAACAGCTCTTCTATCAGAACGATCAGATCTTTGTAATCCGCATACGCCATGTAGAGTTCCATCATGGTGAACTCAGGGTTATGGCGCGGAGATACACCTTCGTTACGGAAGTTGCGGTTAATTTCAAACACACGCTCAAAACCACCAACAACCAGACGTTTCAGGTAAAGTTCCGGCGCAATACGCAGATACATATCAATATCCAGCGCATTGTGGTGAGTAATAAATGGACGTGCCGAGGCACCACCAGGAATAACCTGCATCATTGGTGTTTCCACTTCCATAAAGCCTTTACTGACCATAAAGCTACGCAGGGCCAATAAGACTTGAGAACGAATTTGGAAAGTTTTGCGCGATTCTTCATTCGCGATTAGATCCAGATAACGCTGGCGATAGCGAGTCTCCTGATCAGCCAAGCCGTGGAATTTATCCGGCAATGGACGCAGCGCTTTTGTCAGCAGACGCAATTCAGTACAGTGAATGGAAAGTTCACCGGTTTTGGTTTTAAACAGTTTGCCACGCGCGCCCAGAATGTCTCCCAGATCCCATTTTTTAAACTGTTCGTTATAAATACCTTCCGGCAGATCGTCACGGGCAACATATAACTGAATACGACCGCCCATATCCTGTAGTGTGACGAAAGAAGCCTTACCCATGATGCGGCGCGTCATCATACGACCGCCAACCGTCACTTCAATATTCAGTGCTTCCAACTCTTCCTGAGTTTTGTCGTCGTATTTCGCGTGTAGATCTTCTGAAATATTTTCACGATGGAAATCATTCGGGAATGCAGTTCCATTCTCCCGTAAAGCTACGAGTTTTTCGCGGCGAGTTTGCAGTTCATTATTTAAATCGGGAGCCTGTTCTGCGCCCTGTTGTTGTTGTGACATTTTAGTTCCTCATAAGCCAGCTTTAAGGCTTGCTTCAATGAATTTGTCCAGATCACCATCCAGCACCGCTTGTGTATTGCGAGTTTCAACGCCGGTGCGCAAGTCTTTGATGCGTGAATCATCCAGAACATAAGAGCGAATTTGACTACCCCAACCAATATCAGATTTATTCTCTTCCATTTCCTGTTTATTAGCGTTCTGTTTCTGCATCTCCAGTTCATACAGCTTTGCTTTTAGCTGTTTCATCGCCTGGTCTTTATTTTTATGCTGAGAACGATCATTTTGACACTGAGTCACAATGTTGGTTGGAATATGGGTAATACGCACCGCAGATTCTGTTTTGTTAACGTGCTGACCACCCGCACCGGATGCGCGGTAAACATCGATACGTAAGTCTGCTGGATTAATTTCAATATCAATATCATCATCCACTTCAGGATAGATGAAAGCAGAACTGAATGAAGTATGGCGACGACCACCAGAATCAAATGGGCTTTTACGTACCAACCGGTGAACCCCCGTTTCAGTACGCAACCAACCATAAGCATAATCGCCCATGATCTTAATCGTCGCTGATTTCAGACCAGCAACTTCACCGTCTGATTCTTCAATGATTTCCGTTTTAAAACCTTTGGATTCAGCCCAACGCAAATACATACGCATCAGCATACTTGCCCAATCCTGAGCTTCAGTACCACCAGAGCCTGCCTGCAAATCAAGATAACAGTCAGCACTGTCGTACTCACCAGAAAACATGCGGCGAAATTCTAACTGACCTAGCTTTTCTTCGAGCTGTTCCAGCTCTACCACGGCTTCATTAAAAGTCTCTTCATCGTCTGCTTCTATTGCCAGTTCCAGTAAACCTTGTACATCTTCCAGACCCTGCTCAAGCTGATCGATAGTTTCGACAATCTCTTCCAATGAGGAACGCTCTTTACCCAAAGCCTGTGCCCGCTCCGGTTCATTCCAAACATCAGGCTGTTCCAATTCAGCATTAACTTCTTCTAAACGCTCTTTTTTGACATCGTAGTCAAAGATACCCCCTCAGAACCGTTGTCCGTTCAGACAAGTCCTGAATGTGGTTTTTTACCGGATTAATTTCAAACATATTTTAGTGTCTTACGTTGTGTAGTCGGAGATAAATGGATAATTTTCGAACCGCGTATTGTAGCGGATTCGGCACAGGGTTTATAGCACTTCAACAGATTTGTCACGTATTCATACGAGAGTACGTGACAATGACTGACTACCTGCTAATCAAACGGTTAATAAGGCCAGAGATGTTGGATCAAAAGCTGTACATTACGGTTGCCACGAAATTCATTAACATCTAGTTTATAGGCAAGTTCTACTTCGCGAACACTGTTATCTGGCCAGCGGGTAGGATCGATATTGAACGCAATACCATCCAGCATCGGCCCACCGTTTAATGGCTCCACTATCACTTTTAAATGACGCTCTCCAACAATGCGCTGTTGCAGTAGTTTGAATTTACCGTCAAAAATAGGCTCCGGGAATGCCTGCCCCCAAGGGCCGCCATCACGCAACATTTCTGCAATGTCCAATGACAGTTCATTAATTGCTAATTCACCATCACTCCAGATAACACCTTCAAGTTGCGAAATATCTAACCAATCCGCCATTAGCGTAGAAAAGTGATACTGAAATTGTTCGAATTTATCCTGTTCAAGTGACAAACCGGCCGCCATTGCATGACCACCAAATTTAAGTATCAACCCCGGATGCAAAGTATCAAGCCGCTCAAGCGCATCACGCATATGCAATCCCTGCACTGAACGACCAGAACCTTTCAAAATACCGTCACCGGCCGGTGCAAAAGCGATAACAGGCCGATGAAAACGCTCTTTAATCCGGGAAGCCAAAATTCCAACTACCCCTTGATGCCATTCTGGATGATAGAGCGCTAGCCCATAAGGCAGTTCAGTGCTGGTACGTTCAAGTTTGTCACAGATTTGCAGTGCTTCCTGCTGCATTCCCTGCTCTATTTCACGCCGAGTCTGGTTAAGACCGTCCAGTTCACAAGCTATCTGACGCGCCTTTGCTATGTCGTCAGTTAGCAATAAAGTGACGCCAATGGACATATCATCAAGGCGACCAGCGGCATTCAGTCTTGGCCCCAGAAAAAAACCCAAATCGCTGGCTGTCAGCTTATAAGCATCACGGCTGGAAATTTCCAATAATGCACGTATCCCCACACAACAACGTCCTGCACGAATCCGGTTCAAGCCCTGATAAACCAGAATCCGGTTATTGGTATCTAAAGGTACAACATCGGCAACAGTTCCTAGCGCAACCAAATCCAACATCTCGGCCAGATTCGGCAGCGCAATTCCTTGCTTTTCAAACCACTGATCTTTCCTCAGCGCCGCCCTTAAGGCAGACATCAGATAAAATGTGACACCCACTCCGGCCAATGATTTAGACGGGAACGAACAATCGGCAAGATTAGGATTAATAATGGCATCAGCCGCTGGCAAAACGTCACCCGGCAAGTGATGATCCGTGACAATCACTTTCATACGGTGCTGATGGGCAGCCGCAACCCCTTCATGGGAAGAGATACCATTATCCACGGTAATAATCAGGTCAGCGCCTTTTTTAACGACCTCTTCTACCACCTGTGAGCTTAAACCATAACCATCGTCAAAACGATTTGGTACCAGATAATCCAGATGGCGATATCCCATCGAGCGTAATGATCGGATTGCCAATGCCGTGCTAGTTGCCCCATCAGCATCAAAATCACCGACAATAACGATACGCCAGTGTTCATGAAGTGCAGTCAACAAGAGTGACACCGCCTGTTCCACACCACTCAGATGCTGATAATTCAATAACCCTTGAACACCACGCTCCAATTCATTAGCTTGCTGGATACCACGAATGGCATATAAGCGACGCAGTAATGGATGAATCTGTTGTGGAAGGTGACTGTCATTCACCGCCGGACGGCGGCGAAGTTGTGTTTCAATATTCACTAAACTTATTTACCACGTTGCGCCAGTGCCGCTGCCAAAGCCTCTGGCGGCATATATCCACCTAACAGACTGCCATCCTTAAGGACAATCGCCGGCGTTCCTTGGACGCCAAACTGGAGACCCAATTTGTAATGGTTAGCAATATCCACTTTACAGCTCTTAATTGGCGAAACATCTTCATTTTTAAACGCAGCATCTAATGATTTCTGCGGTGTTGCGCTACACCAGATAGATTGCATATCTTTAGCAGATTGGTGCTGCATACCCTGACGGGGAAACGCCAGATAGCGCACAGTAATACCCAGTTTATTATACTCTTGCATGTTTTCATGCAATTTATGGCAGTAACCACAGGTAATATCCGTGAAAACGGTAACGACATGCTTCTCTTTTGGCGCTTTGTAGATGATCATTTGATCTGTCATTGCTTCCAGCTTTTTCATCAACAATTGATTACTGACATTCACAGGAGAGCTACCACTGACATCATAAATTGGCCCTTGCAATAAATATTTCCCGTCATCAGATAGATAAATGATCCCTTGCTCGGTCACTACCGTATTTAAACCAACAATAGGTGATGGCTGGATGTTTTCTGCTTTTATCCCTAGTTTCTGCATTGTTCTATGGACAGCACCATCATCAGCAAACGCATTTCCATTAAACCAGGCCAGCAAAAGAGGGAAACATAACACGCTTTTTTTCATTTTCGGTTCCTTTAAATCCGTGCTCACCCACGCGGATGATGTTGTTGATGTAGCAATTTGAGCCGTTCTGTTGCTACATGAGTATATATTTGTGTTGTAGATAGATCACTATGCCCCAATAACATCTGCACAACTCGCAAATCAGCGCCATGATTAAGCAAATGCGTGGCGAATGCATGACGTAAAACATGGGGAGATAACCGTTCAGTATCGATTCCAGCCAGCAGCGCATAATGTTTAATACGATACCAGAATGTCTGTCGGGTCATTTGGCGCCCTCGGTTGCTAGGAAAAAGGACATCCAACGTTGCACCATTTAGCAGCCCAACTCTCCCATATTCCAGATAATTCTCTAGCCAATAAATTGCTTCTTCCCCTAAAGGCACTAACCGTTCTTTATTCCCTTTACCAATCACTCTCACCACGCCTTGACGCAAACTGACATCGGAAAGTGTCAATCCCACTAACTCAGATACCCGCAAACCACAGGCATAAAGCACTTCAAGCATGGCTTTATCCCTTAACTCTACCGGCTGATCTGTACAGGGCGCATTAAGTAGATCTTCTACCTGCTTTTCACTTAAATCTTTAGGCAATCGCTTTGGTAATTTCGGTGCAGACAACAGTGCTGTCGGATCATCCTCCCGCATTTTTTCCCGATAAAAATAGAGAAACAATTGGCGCATGGCACTGAGTAAACGCGCCGAACTACTGGCTTTATATCCTCCATCCACGCGTTCTGCCAGAAAAGAGTGCAAATCTATCATTTGGACAGATAATAAATTATGACCATGATGTATCAACCAGTTATCCAATGCCTGCAAATCCAACCGGTAAGAAGCAAGCGTATTTTCCGCAAGATCATGTTCTAACCAGATAGCATCAAGAAATTGTTCTATCAGTGGATTAGTCAACTGAGTTGGTTGTTTTGACACGAAATACTTTCCTTAAATCTGTACATCTCTGCTGGCTATTATGCCTGAAAAAGCAATTATTCTGTTACAATGCCAATCCAGATATTCAAAAACCATAATGATTAATGATGAAGATTGGTCTTTTTTACGGCTCCAGCACCTGCTACACCGAGATGGTAGCAGAGAAAATCCGCGATATCCTCGGTGAAGATTTAGTTGATCTCCACAATATCAAAGAGACAACACCTGAATTAATGGAAGAGTACTCTGTGCTGATTCTCGGTATCCCAACATGGGATTTTGGTGAATTACAGGAAGATTGGCTGGTTATTTGGGATCAAATTCCTTCCCTCGATTTACAGGGGAAAATTGTCGCCATGTATGGTATGGGGGATCAAATTGATTATAGCGATTGGTTTCTTGACGCTCTCGGTATGCTATATCACCATTTACGCCCTTCAGGTGTACATTTCATTGGCTTCTGGCCGACCGAAGGTTATGAATTTACCAGCCCGAAACCATTAACGGATAATGGCTCACAATTTGTCGGGCTGGCATTAGATGACGTAAACCAGTATGAACAAACTGATGATCGTTTATCGCAATGGTGTATGCAAATCCTGCAAGAAATGGAGCCTCTGCTTTAAGTCAGGAAAATTTCAGCTCAATCAGATATCAGGATATTGCAACAATAGTTGATTAATATGCCTCCATTCATCCTGTGACATACCATCGGATGCGACCCATAAGCGGATTTTTTTCTGGTTATAAAAAGATTGAGCCGTAATTAATACGCCATAACGACACAGCCATGGTCGTCGGATAATTAGCCACTCATGCTTCTTCCATTGCAACTTATTATCACTGAGCAGAACTAAAAGCCCTTGTGATTTACGGATATTTTTCTGGCTACGCCCCCAACTGGCAATAATCAACAGTACTAAAGGGAGCCAGAAAATCCAGAAAATAGCGTCATCCGCAGGCCACGGAGCAAGTAGTACGATAAGCGCTATTGCACCATGAACACAGGTAGAAATTAGCTGGGTATGCCAAGATACCCTGAGATCACATTTCCACAGGACCACGATCTTTATTTCTATTCTGAATAAGTTTAATCATGCGAAATAACTCTTCATCTTCTGGACGCCCATGATTCATTAGCCAGTTGAACAGATCAGGATCAGCACATTCAAGTAAGTGAATAAAAAGTCGTTTATCATCATCGCTGAGCGAGTCATATTCATACTTAAAAAACGGCATAATTGAAATATCCAGCTCACGCATTCCACGCCGGCATGCCCAATGAATACGTGCCTTATTATCAATATCCATGTTCAAAAGATCCCCTTTTAATTCTCATTGTTTGTTTTAACACCATTAGCCATATAAGTCGCCCGGCAAACTGATGCATCATGCCAGCTAATAGCAATAATAACTACTTGCATTGTGCTTCAACTCTTTTACCATTATGCATCATTAGCTCAAATATCTGACTGGCAGGATGTGTCATGGCTTATAAAACTCCATTTTCTTCACAATCTCCATTGTCTTCATCAATCCTTCCCCTGACGTTAATATCTCTAGATGACTGGGGACTGGTAGCAGCAACTGGACCGGATGCAGAAAAATATCTACAAGGTCAGGTTACAGCAGATATTTCCGCACTTGCAACGAATCAGCATGTGCTTAGTGCGCATTGTGACGCAAAGGGTAAAATGTGGAGTAATCTGCGCCTCTTCCATCGTGGTGAAAGCCTTGCTTATATTGAGCGTCGCAGTGTGCTGGAAAATCAGCTTACAGAACTGAAAAAATATGCCGTATTCTCTAAAATTACACTAGTTCAGGATGAAAACGCGGTACTGCTCGGTGTTGCAGGTAAAAACTGCCGGGAAGCATTAAGCAGCTTCTTCCCAACTCTGCCGGATGCTGATAACGCTGTCGTTGCACATGAAACTACGACTTTGCTCCACTTTACCTTGCCGTCTGAACGTTTCCTCTTGGTAACAAACACCGCAACCGCTGAGCAGTTAACAGAAAAACTTCAAGCTCAACTTAATAACAGCGAACAGTGGTTAGCTCTGGATATTGAAGCAGGCTTCCCGGTCATTGATGCAGCAAATAGTGCACAGTTTATTCCCCAAGCAACTAACCTTCAGGCATTGGCAGGAGGGATATGCTTTAAAAAAGGGTGTTATACCGGTCAGGAAATGGTAGCCCGTGCTAAATACCGCGGAGCAAATAAACGTGCCATGTACTGGCTGGCTGGCAATGCCGCCAAAACGCCTATGGCTGGAGATGATTTGGAATGGCAATTAGGGGATAAGTGGCGGAGAACGGGTACCGTTTTGGCTGCCGTTAAGTTGAATGATAATAGTGTCTGGGTACAAATCGTCATGAATAATGATATGGAAAGTCATAGTGTATTCCGTGTCCGTGACGATGAAGGGCATTCACTCACCATTCAGCCTCTGCCTTATTCTCTTGATGAAAAAAATAATTAATGAGGTTTATATGTCGTTAGCAGTACCTACCGTTGATTTTGGCCCTTTTACGAATGTCATCGGTTTTTTGATGGAGTTAGATAAGCTGAAAAAAGTTCAACGGCGGACTAAGTTACTGGATAACCATCGTCGGGAAAATTCAGCCGAGCATAGTTGGCATTTTGCTATCGCCGCAATGAGTTTTGCACCCTATGTAAAAGAGGTGGATATCCAGCGGGTTATTCAAATGGCATTAATTCACGATATTGTAGAAATTGATGCGGGTGATGTCATGGTTTACGATTTAGCAGCCCGTGAAGCTATTCATGAACAGGAAATCAAAGCCGCCGACCGTCTTTTTGGTTTACTCCCCGAACCACAGAAAAATCATTTTATGTCACTTTGGCAAGAGTATGAAGCAGCAGAAAGCCAAGACGCCCGTTTTGCTCTTACGCTGGATAGACTAATGCCGATGCTGATGAATCTGTATAATAAAGGGCAAAGTTGGGTAGAAGACGGTATTCGTTTTGAGCAAGTGATTAGCCGCAATAAATTCATTGCCGATGCCTATCCTGAATTATGGCAATATCTGCTGCCACAACTGGAAATCGCACAGAAGAAAGGTTGGTTGAAATAACTTTTCTCGAAAATTTTACACTACAAATTCAGTGCACATATTAACCATACGGTGCACTGAGTTAATTACAGACTACAGTTGTTTTGATGAAAAACCTTATATTTCACCTCGATGATCTCACTATCCCTAATCTACTTGTTTCCAGACAGTTCTTTCTCAGAAAGCGGCAATGCATTTGGATTCATCTCTCTCAATTTGCCGTTGACATATATCCGCCCATCCTTTCCTTCCCCACCTAACAATCCATTCTTACCCTTTTTACCCGCCTTTCCGGAACAAGCTACATTTTGACTTACGTCTCCACCCTTACTCTGTCTGATATTACCGATACCACCATCACCGCCTTTCCCTGCATATCCTCCCTTACCGCCAGGTGCTCCCATGCCTGGTACTGACCAACTAATAATGTGTGGTTTACCAGTAGAATAGCTAAAATCTATGTCACCCCCATCTCCACTACAACCTCCATTACCCCCATCCCCTCCATCTCCTCCGCACCCTCCAATCGCAGGCTGGCACAGTGTGCCAACAGTAAGATAATGATTATAATCAGCAACATTACCATAAAAACTACCATCCCCCCCATGCCACCATCACTACCCGCCGACCACAACTCTACCTGCCCATCCACATTATCACATACGACAGTTAGTCTCGGCCCCTCTCCACCTGGTGCGCCACCCGATCCCTGCGCTCCCGAAGAACCTTTAATTCCATCAGTACCTGATGTAGGGGAAATTAGACAGGTATGTTTATTCTGACGACCAGGTGAACCCTCAACGCCATCAGTTCCGCTATTTCCAGTTGCACCAGGAGCACCAATTTCTCCATCAAGCCCTTTACTGATAAAGTGCTGTGGACCGTTTCCAACCCCTTGAATGATATTCGCTTCAATCCTACCGTTGGTGTAGCAAATAATTTTGCCTTCCGGTTCAATGGTTATCTGGTTGTACACCAAGACAACCAGTTCACCAGAGTGTTATTTATCTTTAATAATCAATGGATTACTTTCAGTAACAGTGATGTTTTCGCCACTATATAACGCAACTTTCATCGGAAAACGCTTAGCATTAAGCATTTCTTCATAATCTTTGACCAATTTACTTCCGGCGTTATTTTCACGGCTTTCTTTGCAAAATGACGACGAGCCAATACCTTCAAATGAGCCTGTTCAGGGCAGTATATCTGGACTTCTTGATTTCTCTTCAATTCTCTGCTGATGGTCGACGGGCTTCGCTTAAATGATTCAGCAATGAAAAACTGTGAAAAACCGGCTTCTTTTAAACTGGAAATCTGGTATCTTTCTGTTTCGGTCAGTTGCTATACTTCAGCATCTTTCCACCCAAAGGAAAATGCATTATGAAATACAAATAACTGACCAGTGGAAAACAATTATTAGATGTACAACTCCATCACGAAATTTACCGTATGATCTATAACGATAAAAAAAGAGTTATTTATGAACACATCTTCGTTGTCGCAAGTAAACCTTGCCACAAACGATACGGAAAATATGAACCCATTCCCCTTATTTATAGTCTTCAAGCCAGTCTAAAGTATGATTATCACTATGATTCCCTACATTACCGTTAACATATACCTTGCCAGAAGTCCCTGCATTGCCGGATTTTCCATCAATACCAGCTTCACCAGATACTCCGGGATGACCATTACTATTTAATCCTCTATTACCAACGCCACCTACCCCACCTGCTCCGCCTATTCCTCCCTTACCACCTACCCCTCCATTACCGCCATCACCTCTATATGACAGAGCATTAATTACTGGCTGACCCTGAGTGAAATTAATATATATGTTACCACTGTCCCCACCGTTACCCCCATTACCTCCATCCCCTCCATTACCGCCATCTCCTCCCCTTCCTCCATATCCAGCACTACATTTGTTTGTTGCAGATCCTCCATTTCCACCATTCCCACCGTTCCCTCCATTACCGCCATATCCACCCTTTCCACCCTTACCACCTATCGATGCCGCATTGACTACTCCAGTAAAAATGTCAACATTAATAATTACGTCATTTGCACTGCCAGCTCTTTTGCCATCCATCCCTTGCGCTCCCGAAGAACCGCCAGTTGCATCAGTACCTGGTGTGGATTTAACAGAGCAACCATGTTTATTCTCTGAACCAATATTACCATTGCTGCCATTAACCCCATTACTTCCCTGTTCACCCTCAAAACCATCGTCTCCATCAGAGCCTTTACTGATAATGCTCTGCTTTTTATCATCATTGCCGTTCCCTACAACAGTATTAGCTTCGATCTTACCATTAGTGCGGTAAATAATTTGACCTCCCGGTTCAATGATTATCTGGTCATATACCAAGACAACGGGTTCGCCATAATCATCTTTATCTTCAACAAGCAATGGTGCATCTGCGGTAACAGTGATTTTTTCGCCAACGTATAACGCAACCTTCACCGGGAAACGCTTAGCATTAAGCATTTCCTCATAATCTTTGACTAAAGCAGAATTACTATAGATATAGGCCCTAAAAGCTTTACACAAATCAATATGATAACCCGTGACATTTGCCAATCGTTCAGCAGAAAACGGTTCAGGTAACGGATGATGGGGTTCCATTTTGCCAGGGCCGTACTCGCTGTCAGGTATACCTCCGAGTGCCTTCAGCTCTTGTATGGTTTGTACCGTAAAAAACGCAGGTGGCACAGTCGCGGTCTTCGGATCGTTAGAGAATATTACCTTGCCGTCAAAATCCGAGGTCTTAAGTTGCTTTGGCTGCCGTTCTACACCAATCAGATGATAATTCTGATGTAATATTGCCAAAGTTTCAGCAACCGTTCTTATTTTATCCATAGATATTCTCCAAAGTTTAAATTTATACCCGTTATCTTTCAAGTTGCCTCTTTGTTGGCTGCACTCTCTCACTTCGGTCACATAGTTACCTATGCTCCCGGGGATTCGCTCCCTTGCCGTCGCGATGCATCTTGAAATCCATAGGGTATATACAGTTAGGATAACTTTATATATCAGTTGTTCATTTAACCAAGCTCCAAAGTATCAACTGCTATCACTACCGATTGTGACACTAAATTACTAATAGCCAGAATATTGCCCCTGGCTAATTACCAGATTAGCCATAGTGGAGACATCGATTTTTTCTGGCAAAGGATGTAAGCATTTCAACAACGGGTAGGCCAGAAAAATAATTTCCATAAGAATCAATTAGGTAAGTATTTATTCACATTACAGAAAGCGATTGAATGCGATATTTAAATGACACAATTTAAAATATTAATGTAATTTCCCACTTTTTTCATTAATTAAAGAGAATATTTCTGTGATACATCACGATCTTTTAATACGTGCTGACTAAATATTTCAATTTTATATTTGTCTCATTAAGTATTATTAGGAAATACAAATAAAAGATAATAATCATGATTATATTCTTCAAAAATCACATTGAGCAACAGGCACTATTGCCATGCCGATAACAATCGCCATTAATTTACCCAGGAACCAATGCAAAATCGGCTTCATACTCAGTACACTTGTAAAACCTGAGTGGCGAAAAACGAAGCCAACCAGCAAGGCCAGCCCCAATAAGTATTCAGTAATTAATAATGTAAACCACTTGAACATAAGCAAAACCAAGATCTGACCCTATTTCCCCTTATTTATCGTCGTTCAGACCCGTCTGATTGCGGCACTACTAGCGATTAAGTTTCCGATCAGATTCCCGTTCATGACCGTTGACATATATCTTACCGGTGTTACCGTCATCTCCAAATTCTCCTTTAAGACCATCTTTACCATAGGCTCCCGACAAACCATGTACACCGAGTACTCTGGTACTATTTCCAGGTTCACCCCCTATTCCTCCCCAACCGGCCTTCCCACCTTCCCCACCAAGACCATTAATTGACATAACCTGAAGTACTGGACCACCGTCAGAGTAATTAATATATATGTTACCACTGTCCCCACCTTTCCCCCCCCTGCCTCCATTCCCTCCATTTCCTCCAGCGCCCCCATTTCCTGCCTCCCCAGCAGGACACCACTTGATTGTTTCATTGCCCCAATTACCTCCATTACCCCCATTACCCCCACGTCCCCCAAGACCGCCTCTTCCACCGTTACCACCATTACCACCTATCGTTGCCGCATTTATTGTTCCAGTAAGAGATTGACTAGTAATAGTCAGGTCATTCGCATTTCCAGCCGCTGCACCATCCCCCCCTAATCCTCCGACAGAACCGCTGGCTCCATCAGTACCTGATGTGGCGTTAATTAAGCAGCCATTTTTACTATCTGTACCATCTTTACCATCACTGCCATTAGCCCCTTGATTTCCTGGTGCGCCATCAAGACCATCGGTGCCATTACTGCCTCTATTGACAACATTCTCCTTTCCAGTATTTTCATTCCCTACAATAGTGTTAGCTTCGATTCGACCATTAGTGCGGTAAATAATTTGACCTCCCGGTTCAATGATTATCTGCTCATACATCAAGACAACCGGTTCACCATAATCATCTTTATCTTCAACAACCAATGGATTATCGGAGGAGATAGTCATTTTCTCGCCACTGTATAACGCAACCTTCATCGGGAAGCGCTTAGCATTAAGCATTTCTTCATAATCTTTGACTAAAGCAGAATCACTATAGATATAGGCCCTAAAAGCTTTGCACAGATCAATATGATTACCAGAAACATTTGCCAGCCGTTCAGCAGAAAACGGCTCCGGTAACGTATGATGGGGTTTCATTTTGCCAGGGCCGTACTCACGGTCAGGTACACCGCCGAGCGCTTTCAACTCTTGTATAGTTTGTACTGTAAAAAATGCAGGTGGCACAGTCGCTGTTTCTGGATCGTTGGAGAATATTACCTTGCCGTCAAAATCCAAGGTCTTAAGTTGTTTTGGCTGTCGTTCTACACCAATCAGATGATGATACTGATGTAATATTGCCAAAGTCTCAGCAACCGTTCTTATTTTATCCATGAGAATTCTCCTGAGTTTAAATTTATACCCGTCATCTTTGAAGTTGCCTCTTTGTTGGCTGCACTCACTCACCCCGGTCACATCGTTATCTACGCTCCCGGGGATTCATTCCCTTGCCGTCGCGATGCAACTTGGAATCCATAGGGTATATACATTTAGAATAACTTCATATATCAATTATCCATTTAACCAAGTTCCAAAGTCTCTATTGCTATCCCTACCGGTTATGTCACTAAATTGCTAATAGTCAAAATTAGCCATAACGAAAGCACCGATTTTTTCTGGCAAAATATACAGCTACTTCAACAACAGGTAGGCCAGAAAGATAATTCCAACGAGAATTAATTAGGTAAATATTTATTCACTTTACAGAAATCAATTAAATACAACATTGAAATTACACAATTTAAAATATTAATGTAAATTCTCATTTTTTCCATTAATTATGGAGAATATTTCTGTTATATATCACTACCTTTTAATAGATACTAATTAAAATTTCAATTTTATACTTATCTCATGAGGTATTATTAGAAAATACAAATAAAAACAACAAGTATAATTGTATTTTCAAAAATCACCATAAGATATAAATCCATAGATATTATTGAATAATGAAATTATGAATATAATTTAAATTAAAAGTAGAAAATAACTCTCTTTACAATAAGAAGATTTCTTACAAATAAACGCTTAAATGACCGATAAAAAAGTAAATAAAAAACCCCTAATGAAATAGGCAATATACCCTATGGATTTCAAGTTGCATCGCGACGGCAAGGGAATGAATCCCCGGGAGCGTAGATAACGATGTGACCGGGGTGAGTGAGTACAGCCAACAAAGAGGCAGCTTGAAAGATGACGGGTATAAATCAAAATAACTGAATCAAACAATAGAACTAGATCAATAATTATCACGATGCAGTGCAGCCATTTTCAATGGCTGCACATAAAACTATCAATACTCAAGCACCTGTTCTTTCTGCGGAGCTTTCAGCAAACGCCAAGCGAGCAATACCACTCCTGCGGTCAATACCACTGTCATCCAGCTCATCATATGAATAGCGCTGGTGAATGATTCCGCCGCCGCTGTCATCAGCTTCTGCCCCTCTGATTCAGCTAATGAATTCGCTACAACGTAAGCTCCCGCTAAAGTCTCTAAAGCTAATCCCGTCTGTTCCTGAGAGATCTCATTTGGTAATTGCAATGTTATACGATAGAAAGCCGTGACCAATCCCCCCAGAATAGTCGTGCCAAGTACAACACCCACTTCATAAGCCGTTTCGCTTATTGATGATGCCGCTCCTGCTTTAGAGGAGGGTACTGACGAAAGCACCAAATCGTTAGACACCGAAGCAATTGCTCCCACACTAATATCTAATAATGCGAAAGCAACAATCAGAGTGACTAAATCACTGCCGATACTCGCTACCAGAAGAAATGCAATACCTGCAACACTCAGCAAAATTGGCACCAGATAATGAGCAGGCACCCGTTGAGCAATAGGCACTATCGCCATACCCATAACAATTGCCATTATTTGTCCAGGAACCAATGCCAGACTAGCCAGAATCGGTTTCATACCGAGTACAATTTGCAAGACCTGTGTGGCAAAAAAGACAAAACCAACCAGCAATGCCAAACTCAGTAAGTTAACAATAATCGAACCAGTGAACATACCATTGCGGAACAGGGAAATATCCATCAACGGCACAGGCAGACGATGTTGTCGGCGAACAAATAGCACGCCAGCAATAAGACCAACCGACAGTTCGAGTATTACACTTATTTCAAACCCATCACTGGCAAGGTGTTTAATCGCGTAAACAATACCAACCATAGCAACGATCGATAACAGAACGCTATACACATCGATAATGCCCGTCTGTTTTTTATCGGACTCTGGCAATAACATCGGTCCGAAGATCAACAATGGCACTAATACCGGTACTGCCAAGAGAAAAATTGAACTCCAATCGAAGAATTGTAATAGAACACCACCCACTACGGGACCTAAGGCCGAACCAATAGTTAATGTTGTCGCCCAGATAGCAACAGCCAATCGACGCTGTTCACGATCCTCAAAAAGAACGCTGATCAAAGCCAAAGTTGAAGGCATCAGCATCGCACCAAAAAATCCAAGTACGGCTCGCCCTAAAATCAATTGTTCAGGTGAAGTTGACAGTGCCGTGAACACCGAAATAACCGTGAATCCCAAAGATCCAAATAACAGTAATGAACGATGACCAACACGATCACCAATACTTCCCATTGATACCAGCAAACCAGCCAATGCCAATGAATAAGCATCAATTATCCATAATTGCTGGCTTGCACTGGGTCCCAGAGCTTCAGCTATTTTTGGTAAAGCAAAACTTAAGATCGTATTGTCCACAGTCACCAATAAAACTGGTAACATCAATATCAGTAATCCCAGCCAATTTCTGAGTCCTGCCCGCCCGTTAGCCTCAGCAACTCTATTTAACGACATCCCCTCAACTCCTTTCTATATCATTCAAGCGTTGAAAAAATATGCTGGCAATCAGCAGCACTGATATCAAGCTGTTCCCCCAGTTGTTGCGCAATATCTCTGAGGTTATAGCCAAATTCAGTTTGATCGCCAGCCTGTACTATCGAATCTAACTGTTGTATGGCATGCAACAATTCCTGACGCGGTTCAGCAGCCATCGGATTTTCATATTGAACGTCCCAGTACACTTCTATTGGATTGCGTAAGATCCTTGATAATAACGCCAGCATTGTACGCATGGGCGGTGGCGCAATAGTTGCCAAGGTACGAATATCTAACGGGCTTTTCGCCAACACCAAGCCAAAAATCAGTATCGCGGCATGGGGCAAAGCCTGACAAAGCGCCATAACCCGATCGTGTTCCTCCGGTGTCATCCTACTGATACGCATATCAGCCTGCATCAATACCCGCTCAATCCAATGTTCACTAACATGACAGTTATCGAGAATGACTGCAACTGGCCTTTTTTGTTCCGGCAAAGATGGCGAGAACATCGGGTTAACACCAATGAAGGGCTGCCCGGGGGCGGCAGCTCTTAATGCAGAATAGAAAGGGGCCTGAACTGAACAGGTTGACACGATCTGTACATCACCACCAATAGCAGATAACACCCAAGGCAATGCTTGTATGGCAACGGCTTCCGGTAAGGCAAAGACTACCGCCTTTGCCCCACTAAAAACCGCTCCAGCATCAGCAGCCGGATTTAAGATATCAATCTGGTAGTAATAAGAATGATAGTGATGAGAACGCACTCCCTGCGTTCGTTTGTCAACACTGTATACAATGTAACCACAGCGAGTAAAAAGGCGCTCTAATAAAGAACCAATAGCACCTTGCCCACCAAGAATGACCACTTTATGGTTACTCACACATTTCCTCCTCCATATGACTAAAACTGAAATAGGGCACACTAGCTTTGACCAATGTCTCTTCAAATTCGCCATAAGGATCAGAGTGAGCAACAATTGCACCCCCAATGCCAAATTCAGCACACTCTTGATGTAACACAGCTGTACGTATCACAATGCTCAATTCCACTTCACCACTGAAAGACAACCATCCAAGCGCGCCGGAATAAACACCGCGTGCCGATGACTCCAACGTGTCAATAATCTCCATCGTGCGCTTCTTCGGCGCTCCGGTCATTGATCCTCCAGGAAAACATGCCCGGATAGCCTCCATCGATGACGTTTCTTCACATAACTCACCGCGTATGGTCGAAACCAATTGATGTACAGAAGAGAAACTCTCAACTTTAAATAATTCAGGTACATGCACACTGCCTGGACGACATACCTGATTAAGATCATGACGCACCAAGTCCACTATCATCAGATTTTCTGCTCTGTCCTTAGTGGACTGACTCAATTCCAGCCGCAAACACTGATCATCTGCTACCGTTTTTCCTCGTGGCCGGGTCCCCTTAATCGGCCTGGATTCAATATTTCTGGCCTCATCAATACGTAAAAACGTTTCTGGTGATGCGCTGAGTACAGAAAAATCCCCACAGGCTAAATAAGCGCCATAAGGTACAGGGCTGGCATGACGCATACGTCGATAAGCGTCCAATGGATGCCCTGAATAAGTCATCTTTGCCCTATTCGTCAGACAGATTTCATAGGACTCACCATCTGTGATGTATTGGAGTGATTTACGGATTCCATCCATATACTTCTCAGCTCCATATTCCAGACAAATTTTATTCTGATCGATAGCACCGGGAATAAAATCAGGTATCACTTCACCGGTATTTTTTGCAATGGTAACTAAAAGTTCCGGTGACCAATTATGTGGCTGCCCTATCGGTGTGATAAAACATTCATAAAGTTTATTTTGCTGATGATCGAATACAAAAAAATGCGGAGTAAATATTAAGCTGGCATCAGGATGTTTTGAACGGTATTTGTTGCTGCCAATTGTCAGCGCCTTTAATTCATATCCTAAATAACCGACAAATCCGCCTTTAAATACAAATGGCATCGATTTTGGTGTCAAAATTTCCACCATATCAAGCAACTCAGACATCAGTGAGAAAAAATCTCCCTGAACAATCCTCTCGCCATCAGGACCGGTTAAACGCAAACTCTCCGTCTGTACACAGTATTCAAGCCTGATAGCGCCCTGTTCATTACCGCTTCCAATAATTGAGAAGCGGGCATTGGGTCTATCAGAATTTTCACTATCAAGCCAGAAAGCATGTGTATCATTGCCATAGCGTTGAATGAACAAGGATTCAGGATCGACTATCTCCTTACACTCACGATAATTCAGGTTGAGATATTGTCTTCCACCTACTGCAAGATAGGCCTCATTGACATCAGTACATATATTCTGAGCGGTAACTTCCTGTTCGTTATTCTCTTTATACGTCTCCGCTATCCGCACGAAATTACTAAGTAGCTCACGCCCATATTCAGAATCAATCGATTCAGGATGAAATTGAACCCCCCAGATCGGCCTTTCGGTGTGCTCAATTGCCATGATTAAGCCATCATCAGTCCAGGCAGTACATTTTAGACTGTCAGGCAACCGGGTACATACCAACGAGTGATATCTGACCACTTCAAACTGTTCAGGCAAACCGAGGAATAATCCTTCTCCGGTGTTCCTGATGCGACTGCGATAGCCATGTACCGGATTGGGGGCATGTTCTACACAGCCGCCAAATGCCAGGCTAATACCCTGATGACCGAGACAAATACCCAACAGTGGCACTTTGGCACGTGCAATAACTTCAGCACAGACCCCAAAATCACTGCTTTCAGCCGGATGTCCTGGCCCTGGAGAAAGGACTACCGCATCATATTCGTCTATCATTAACTCTTTATAAGTCAAAGAATTAGTGACTACGGACGGCACACTGCCCGTCACTTCATACAGATATTGAGCAATGTTTTGCGTAAAGGAATCATAATTATCAATGAGCAGTATTTTCATTATTTTTTACTTTCTCGTGTAACAACTGGTCAATCAGCTCTTCTTCTCGACGGCAAGCCTCTTCGATAACCAGTTGGAATATTGATTCAGTATATTCAGGCCGTAACCCAAAATCTGTTGATTTATCCCGCAACATATCCAGTAACGAGGTAATACGTTGTAGCTGCATCATCGGAATATCCTGTTCCGCTTTTACCTCAGCGATTTTCATGCAGACTTTCATACGTTCAGAAAGAAGAGCCAGAATCTGCATATTAATAACATCCAGAGATTCCCTGTAAGGTTGTAATATGTCCTGTTTATTTATTATTGCTTGAGTCATATATTTGATCTTCGTCACTGATTTATTTCAATTATCTTCTTTATCGGTAAGCTGGTGATTTATACCTGTGGAACTACAGCCTGTGGCTCAACCCAATTCAGCCCTTTTTCCCTTATTTCAAATAAGGTATTTGCTAGCTGCTTGATTTCACCTGCCTTATGCTCACTAGAGAAAGCAAAGCGCAACATTGCATTGCCATCCGGGACCAGTGGATAAAATACCGGGAATAATAAGATACCATTGTCACGCAGCAAACGAGCAGCTTCAAGCCCTTCCGCTTCATTTTCGAATAAAGCGCCGCGAACGGGAGATTGCACACCCGCATTCATCAAACTGTTCTCCATCAGAGAATCAAACAGATTAATGTTTTTCCATAACTGCTCCTGCCGGATTTCTATCTCAAGGCTGAGATGAAGTCTTGCAGAGGCAACGTTAGCTGCCAACATCGGCACCATAATCGAATGACCAAAAACCAGAGGATTCGCTAAAGTACTAATCACTTCGACATCATCGGCACCTGCAACCACCACAAAACCCCCGGCGCCACCAAATGCTTTGGATAATGAACCTGCAAGTATGAGGTTGGATGGCAAAATATGGTCAAGTGCAGCAAAGGCATAACCCGCGCCATAACGCCCCATAATGGAAATACCATGAGCATCATCTACATAGACATAGCCTCCAGCAGCAGCCAATTGTCGCGTTAATTCCGCAACCGGAATTAAACCATTCATTGAACCAATACCATCAATCAACAGAATAGGTGTACGCTGATTCTCCTTACAGTTCTGCAAAGCTTGCTGTACTGACTGTGCATCAGCACTATCAACCCGCGATACCGGTCCGAACTGTTCAAGAATACCGCGTAAGACCTGCATAGAAGCATGAGCAGTTTTATCCATCAACCAATGTACAGGCCGGGAAAGAGGATAGTTAGGTAGAGAGCCACTCCCCAATAACGGCAATACACCAAGATGAACATTACTGGTGGAAGTAAACACCGCAACGGCACCACCCTGATAAATCTCTTCCAGCAGTTTCTCCAATTGCCCCAAATATTGTGGGCGCATCGCACCACGGGACGATGACAAATGTATCCCTGTGCGGGACATAGCCTGATTTGCCGCTTCAATTAAGGCAGGATGATGTTCTAATCCCAAATAAGAGCAGGAAACAAATTCAGTAAAGACTTTTCCTTCCTCTGTAGTAATTTGCTTACCTTGACGTTCAACTACAGTGAAACTGGTCAAACCTTCGTCGATAGCTTGCGCTAAGGCGCCGGTTGTCCGTGACCGGCGAATTGTCATCCAGTCCTGCTTATGTTTTACATCCATTATCTAGACTCCAACTGTCTAAGTTCAAATGAGCTTACAACCAACAGTGATTACCGAACTGCCTGTTGTATCAGAAATATCTTCATCGATAATGGTTCGTACCAAAGAGAAGCCAGACTCTAAAAATAATGTTCTGACACTCTCTCCCTGGCTTTCACCATGTTCAATAACTAACCAACCCTCTGATTGCAGTAGCTGTTTAGCTTGTTTGATAATCAACCGCGTTAAGTCAAGCCCATCATCCCCCGAATACACCGACGCATAAGGATGATGCTCCTCCCATTCCGGCAATATTTCCTGCTGTTCCGGCACATAAGGTGGATTAGCCACAATCAACGCCACCGATCTGTTAAATTGAGAAAATGCTTGCCAATCCCGTAAATCTGCTTTTAATCCATCGGCTTTAATCGCCCAATTCGCCAACCGATAGATATTTCGCGTCAGGTATTGAAAAGCCACATCATCATATTCGACACAAGTGACCTTTAAATCCGGGCGACGTTTAGCAATAGCTAAACCGATGGCGCCACTACCGGAGCATAAGTCCAGAACCACTGCCCCCGGAGGTGTTTGATATTCATTCTCCAGCCATTTATGAATAACTTGACTATGAGGACGCGGGATAAATACCCCGGTCCCCACCGTCAGAGGCAATCCATCAAAATCCACAGTACCGACAATATGCCCAAGAGGGATCCGGTTACAGCGTTCATGAACCGCAAGCATAAATTCATCACGGGCGCGATCTTTACAACGCCTTTCCAGATAACGGTCAACTAAGCTCGTGAGATCAGTTTCCACATCCCAAACGCCGGCCTCTGACAGTAACTCTCTGGCTTTATCAATGACAACTTGATCTTTCAGCGAAAAACTCATGACCATGCCTCATAATAACTACGTAACCGTTCACGCATGGATTCATAAATATGAGAGAAGGCGACCAGCTCTGGCGGTGGAGTGAATTGAGGGTGAAGAGACTCAATTAAATTCTGATAATTGCGCATCATCCCTTCATTCAGCAGTGGCAGCCAGTAAGGTTTGATATCCCAACGATATTCATAGCCGGTAGCAAACATTTGTTGGGTAGTTTCTTTAGCCATCACTTCACGGGAGAAACCGACCAACGGAGGACGAACGGGATTGAAATCATCAAGATTAATGAGTCTATTTTCTACTCCCGTCAAAGCATTAGCCACATAATCCGCTAATAACGGTGATTGATGTAAGCCATCACGGTAAGTCCCGGTAGCCAACCAAAGACCATTTACGCCACATTCGCCAATCAGCGGGAACCCATCAGCAGGAATTGGCCGGTTACCAACCTGAATTGAGAGGATCTCAGCATCATGTAAGTTAATATCCAACTGATCTAACGCACAATCCAACAAGAACTGCACATCAGAAATCAGTGCCTGACTGCGTGGTTTTTCAGACAGAATATTGGTCGCACCAAGATACAGCACACCATCACCACGTGGTACACAATGCAGCCCACAAGCAAATGCCCGGTTAGGGGTACGGATGACTGAGGTCGGCAGTTCTCTGCCTTTTGGCATCTTGACCAGAATGGATACCCCATAACCGGCAAAGATTGGCGGAATTTGGCGAACAACTGAAGGTATATTTGATAACAGATCCAACGAGTGTGCACCGGCAGCCACGACGACCTTATCTGCCATTAAACGTTCGCCACTGAGCAATTCGACACCGGTAGCTAAACCCTCTTCAATCAGCACACACTTAACATTCTCTTCTTTAAGACATCCACCTTCAGCAACAAATGCCGCATCCAGCTTTTCCAGCAATAAATGCGAGTTCAGCGCATGCTCATCAGGGATGTACAAAGCACGCAACGGACGCACTAAATCGTTGGGCTTTAACCACTCAATTTCACGCGGATCAACGGTTTCATAAGGTGCCGCATAATCGTTCAGGGTTTGTTCGATAGCGTCATAATTGATAGTGTCAATCTCTTCCATCCCGGCAGTGTTCAGTATCACGTGAGTGCCTTTAGCAGTGAACAGCGATCGGGTATCACCGGAAGAGTCAGCTAACCGTTGCGCCCAAGTCGGCCAAAGGTCCCTGGAAATACAATCCATATTCAATTTCAACTTACCGTGTTCACTCGCTAATAAGCCACTGGTAATTTCACCAAAACAACCGTTCATTGCACCGGCAGCTTTAGAAGCAGCATTAGTTCGATCAGTCTCTCCAACCCGACAAACCGAAAGATTTCTACTTGCCAACTCATAGGCGATTGAACCTGCAATTGCCCCTGAACCAACAACAATAAAATCGTACTTCACTTATTTACTCCTATATGGCCTGCGGCCAATTTATTTTAAATACTTTGTCAACAACGCGGACAAATAATTATCATCCTCTATAGTGAGGATATTTTTACTGCTTTACATCAATTGCAAGAAAATAACCCTGTGTTCATCAGTAATTAAAATAACGAATCACTCTCAGATTTACACTAAATTTAAAGACAAATATTCGATAACAAACTATCACATTAGAAATAGTTTCAATTTATTATCAAGCGAATATAATTACCCATATTGATTAATTTATGAAAATAAAACTTTCCAATAAAAACAATAAATTGAACAACATCACAAAATGCTATTTACATTTAAAATAAATAATAACAAACGATATTATTATATTTGAAATAACATCTGCAAATCAGGGAAGAACAATAGTCATCAAATACAAAACTGTCAAATAAATTTAGCCTTATATTATAAACAAAAAAATCATATAAATACTTTCAGTATAAAATAAAAACAATTTATATTTAAATTGTTACGGGGAACAATATTCTAAATGCCTTTTATTCTTCAATAAAAAAACAAAAATTCTTAAGAAAAGTGTTTTTTAAAATTTATATTTTCCATCAACTTTCACCAATATAAACAAATAGAACACATAAGTTATTATATCTTTATTGACTATTATATTTTGTGATTATTGTGATCAACGTGAACATGTACATTTCAGATTATTGATTTTTAGCGTCTCGGCTATCACTACAGAGTTTTCTTCAATAATTAAATGAAAAAATTTGTACTGGCAGTCTGCATGGAAATGGCATTTTACTGCTATCAGAGGGATTTAACACTGTTTTTAATACCTTTAATCTTGTTAAGAAAATCTTTTTTTATCTGTCAGTATGGTTTTAAAATCAGGAAAAAAGAGCAAGCACATTATGTTTTTAACATTATTCACTTTCTCTTTTTACTTACCTTTCCCTTTTTCGGCGATAGTAAACGCCTTTTTATCGGTAATGATTCAACTAAGGGTTAAGAAAACCAGCATTGTATTAACACCCGTTTTTAAAAGGTATAGCGTGATTAAAAAAATCTTTTTCACTATCACATTTAATATATCTACCGGTGATATTCTTCTTCGCCTGTTTTACATTCATTTAATCTGCCATAGTTATTTAAAAGTGGGGAATACAGATAAATTCAAGTTTTTATATAAAAGGTAAATTCAATAAGTAAAATTTTTTAGCAGAATAGTTAATTGTATTTAATCGCAATCCATTAATCATTAATAAATGAGTTAAAAACAAATCAGTAAGTAAAATAATATCATTCATACAGTCTGATATTAAAGTGATTTATTTCCATCATTTTACGAAGTAGACCATCAAAATAATGTAATAAAAAAATGGATAAAACAGGTTAATTCGGCAGGATTTACGTCCTGAAAAAAGCGTGATTATTCGAAAAAGTATCTTTACATCATCAGGCTATTTACTGACTGATTTATAAAGATAAAAAGCAAGTGTGATTAATGTTTTTTGAACATAAAACACAATATACCATGATGATTAAACTTAATAAAAAACAGGGGTAAAACGGGTAAAACCATCGTTAAAACTTTATACTGATTAATCCAAGAGTTAAAACAATGATTTTTAATCATAGTCTAAAACCTATCCATTATAAAACCATCAGTGAAAAATGAAAAACAAAGGTTGATTTTATTCATGCTTATGTCTCCTAGGGAAAACGGATAAATAAAAATATGAATAAATCAATCAGATAATCTATTTTTAAAAGGAATCATCTTTAATAACGCATTCAACCAAGGAATAAACTTTTTAATAAACCAATTAAATCATCAATCATAAAAAATTTGAATAACAGTCTCTACGAATTAAGTTACTTACAACGTTATTATGTTACCTTTATTATACAAAACCGTGATAGCGTAAATCCGCCAGTTTAAACTGGCTTTATACTACTTTAACCCATCCAATAACATCTTTTTTACTGTTTAATTTAAACCATTCCTCTTTTTATACTGTCAATGTGATTTAACGCTAAAATAAATTTATATCATTATTTTACCAAGTTATTTTCAGCGCTGTTAACGGTTAACTACCTGTTTAACTGTTATCATATTTCTGGGTTTATTAATCCATCAGACTTTTCACCATTGTTGATACAATAAAGCGTTATTAAACATTAAATAAAAGTTAATTAACCTGAGTTCTGTTTAAGTCGTCACCCACACCCGGAATAATCGCTACTGCGTCTGCCATATAATCTAACAATATTTTATGATTTAATTGAATCCGGGGCTTCAACTGGTGTGCGTGGTTTTTTGCTGCCACCCTTTCTACCTTTGATCGCTTTTACCATATTCCACCCATAAAAAACCTTGTGGAAATCGCGAGGCTGATTAAATAAAAAAACCGCAGTTAAGCGGCGTAAGAAAATTTTTTAGTGTTGATAAATTAAACTATAATAAGTTGCTTACTCTGAATTCCCAGCGTGCACTTGCTCAACGCTAATCACACCTTTACATAATGAGTGAAACTCTTTTGCGCTGATACCAGCCTGTTTAGCCATTGATTTTATAAGGTCTCTGGAAAACGGAGCGTGATGTTTATCGACCATTACCAGTCATTTCCCGCCCTCTGTTTTCCTAATCCACTGCTCATGAGATGTGCCCTTTTTGGGCTTCATCTCAAAACCAAGTGCGGTAAGCCCTTTGATAACTTCCGCATATTTCAATGGCGTTAATTTTTTAAAAAACATGGCGCTGCCCTATGTCAAGCCGGTTCGCACTGTTCATTAAAAACTTTAGCCATACCGCTGTCTTCTCTATTCATGAAAATTCGAAAGGCAATCCGCCAATATTTAACCCACATTGATAATGGTGCTTTTCGACTTAGCATTTGTTTGGCGTACTGAGGCTCCGCTCTCACTTCTTCAAGATAATCTTCAATCTGGGCTTCAAGCTTATTTATTGCTTCTTCTATATTATCACCCTGCGCCGCTAAAGACAGATCTAAGCAGGCGGCTACATATACCTCACCCTGACGATAAGCCATGCAACGTAATCTCATTTTTCTTCCCCCCTGTCACCTCAGAGACTCGCCCCATATACAGACTGTATAGAATTTAGTGTAATACGTTTAGTGTTAAGCAAACCTATTTCTCAAAAAAGAAGCTCGGACTTAGATGAAGAGCGAAAAAAATGTAAGCACATTCGAAGCATTTTAAACGCAATTTTTGCCATTATGACGTCATAATGGCACAACTTTATAGAAAATATCAAACGTGGATAATTTTTGTGATAAGCTAGCCACCTGCCGCCACTGCGGTGACGGCAATCGCGGCATTCCGTCGCGCAATAACGCGCTCTTCCGCAGCTTTATCCCCTTTCTCTGCTGCTAATATATCTTTTGATTATCTACCGATAACTGATACAGCATATGCTCAGTCATGTTATTACGATAGACAAGCTCCGCGCTGTTTGCCGCACTGTAAGCGCCTTCCGGGGTATGGCTAATCAGGGCACTTGATAACGTCCTGATAAATTGCGAGTCACCTAACTTGGGTAAAACTAACTCCTACCCACACTATGAAGGAATGATGGCTGGAAAAGCTGGACTTTACTTACCAGCCAACTGGTGACCATTACTGCTGAACGGAGATGCCTCATCGTCAGGGCTAAGATTAACCTATACTGAGACTATTATTTATCTCATGGTTCCAAATCTGGCTTTATCCATAATGCAATAATTAATTTATTTTTAAGGGATATAGCTGCATTGGTTGCAAATTGCACAACACAAACGCTGCTATCGACCTCATCACTATTACCAATACAGATCCATCCAGTTGACGTATCTCTAAACACTTTCCACAAGATTGAGCCTGGAATTTCAATTGCTACACCCGACAACATCCCTAACTCATTGGGATTTATATATATATTTCCTCCATGCATTTCAGGCTGTAATAAAACCTTTGATTCACATTGTGTCAGAGAAAATAAACCCCACGGATAAAGCAATGTTCCAGTTTCAATACCTACTTCAATCTGCAATGTACCAATAGTTAACGATGAACACCCTTGACTACCAACCAGCATTTCCATTTCTTCCGGCGAATAGTCAATAAAGTCTATTGAATATTCGGATTCTCTGTAAATCAAATTTCCAGATAACGGTTTATTATTTAGTCGACTATAAAAATTAATATGTTTCATAACTACTGACCACTTTTAAAGAGAAAATGGAGTACGGTATTAGTCTTAGGATCTACAACTAATTCATACGTTCCTTTGCTTCCATTCATCATCCCAGCCACATCCCACCGAAGAACCCCAGGAACACCTCTTGGATCAGTTGACGGTGGTTTAGAATCCATGATTTCTTGCATTAACGTTCTTAAATCACCATACGGCCTAACTCTATCACCAACCTTATTAAGATCATTAAGATGATTTTTAACTGTTTTAGTTAACTTAAGCTCTGATGCATTTATCTTAATTCCTGTTGTCGTCCCCTTTCCAACATACACTTTCTCATTTTCAATTAAACTAGCTACGGCATGGGTATCAGGTTTAGCATTACTTAACAGCGGTTTTGAGGCATGACTCAATCCTTCTGCCAGATCCTTCGCACCTTCTTTGCTGTTACCTAATACTTTTACCGCTCCAGCAGCCAAAACACCCGTCCCAACAGCCGCTTCCGGCGCAACCGCATCAGCAACAAAAATCCCCACGTTATTCAGGCACAGCGCCGGATTGGCTTTACAACCTTCAAGCGCAATACGCCCTGCCGTTGCCATTTCAGCCGAACCCGCAATCAGTATATGACCGCCATAAACCAGCGCATAGCCCCCTGCCGCCACTGCGGTGACGGCAATCGCGGCATTCCGTCGCGCAATAACGCGCTCTTCCGCAGCTTTATCCCCTTTTTTTGCCGCTAATATATCTTTTTGATTATCTACCGATAACTGATACAACATGTGCTCAGTCATGTTGTTACGGTAGACAAGCTCTGCGCTGTTTGCCGCACTGTAAGCGCCTTCCGGGGTATGGCTAATCAGTGCGCCTGACAACGCCCCGATAAATTTGGCTGTCTGGGCCTTCACTTCATTACCCGTCAGCGCTTCCTGAAGTTTATGAATTTGCCGTTCTGTTTCATTTTTATACGCCGGTTCAAATAGCCGGCTTTCCATGGTGATGGCGGCTAATTCAGCCGCCAGCGCGCCCACCGCTGCCCCTTTGGCATCCCCGCCAGCGATTTCGGCAGCCAGAGCAGATACCGCGGCATGGCTAATCGCTTTACCCGGGACACCCAGAATCTGACCCTTATCACCAATCAATCCGGCTCCCTCGGCGTTAATCTGGTTACCCACATTGCTCAATAACGCCGCTTGCAGATTATCCGTAAAACTGCCGCCGTTAATAGCGGTGCCTATGGTTGAGCTCACGACGGATTGCGCCGCGACACGCTGGGCCACCTGACTCCAGTTATTGTTACTCAATAAGGGAAGCGACGATTTTATCGGGTCGACAACGCCTTTTCCCTCCACTAATTTTCCCCAGCCCATTGTGTGGTCTAATCCCCCTAAGGCGCCACCCACCGCTATTTGGGTCACGAGGGATTTGACGGCATCGCGCTTCGCTAAGGCAGCCAGTGTTTTGCTGAGATCCCCTTTATTTTCAACTAAGGCCACCGCCGCCTGAGAGGTCAGCCCTATCATACCGCCATAAGCCGCCCCATAAACCGCGCTTGCCGTGGTGCCCGTGGCGCCTGTCGCCCCCACAGCGCCGCTTCCCGCCCAGGCAGCCAGACCCGAACCCGCCGTGACCGCCGCGACAGCAATCGCAATCACCGCACCCACTACGGGGTTTAAGTTTTCGCTTTTTTTGTCCCAGCTACTGTAAGCGTCCTTAACCCGATTCCACTGGACGTCATTGCGGTCTTGAAGATTTTTCAACCATTCCGTACCGGGGGTGTTACTCAGTACCCCTAACGCGTCTTCCAGTAACTGTCCCTCTTTCACTTTCACATCCGCGTTGATGCCTTTCGCCGCCTCTACCGTCAGCGTACCGCCAACATGCACTGACGGAATTATCCATGTCTCCTCACGGTGACCTTTATCGTGCTGCGTAATAAAAAAGCCTTTTGATGTCGTGATGGTCTGCTCAAAATCAATATTTGGCATCGCCTTGAAGTTCACCTTCCCGGTCTGGCTGGTGATTTTTGCGTTTTTATCGGTTTTTATCCGACTCGCTTCTAATGTCACCTCATCTTTTGCCATCAGGTTAATATCACCACCGGCAGTAAATTCCGTGACTTTGTTGGTATTCCTGATTTGTATTTTATGCTCTGTTTTAGAACCAAATACTTTGCACGATTTTATGGGACCAAAACCTTTGCAGCTTTTCTCCGTTTCTTCCCGCCTATAGACTTCTTCCATTGCTTGCGCATAAAGAAAGCCGCCGGTTGCCGCGATATCCATCACGCCTTTGGCGATTAACTCCGTCGCCTGAAATAAAATACTGCCTTGGGAACGCATAGTTAATGCGCCACCACTATTCAGCCGGCTGGCATGTTGCGTAAAGCGCTCAATATTCCCCTCGCGGATAAATTCTTGTCGCGATTCAAAGCGAACATTTCCACCCGCGGAAAGCAGCATATCACTGCCGGATGTCAAACGGGTTCCAGATGTCAGCAAGTTGCCTGCTGCAACTAATGTGAGATTTTGAGCCGCGCTGACGTCGCCGGTGCCATAAAGATATTGTTTATCGCTATCATTAATCGGCGAATATTTCTGGGCAAAGAACACTAAATCCCGGCCGGCGTTAACCGAGATATTTCCTTTAGTCGATGTTAATTTCGCAATACCCGCGATATCTCCCCCTGCGCTGAGTTGCAGGTGATCACCGGCGGTAATTTGCGTGCCTGATTGAGATAAATCAAACCGGCGCTCTGATGCCTCCGGCGTATTGGGGCGAGAGATATCAATATCGTGGCCCGCGCTGAGCATGACTTGTTGCCCGGCATTGATACTAGCTCTCCGCAACATTAAATCATTCCCAGAAAACAGATTAATATTGCCCGCAGCGTTCAATTGACTTCGACTGGCATTCAGGTTACGACCCGCGCTTAATGTCAGATGGCGTGATTTGTCTAACTGAATACCGGAGAGATCCAGATCGTTGCCCGCTGAAATCCGCAAATGATTATCGGCCGAAATTGAGGGTAATGATGCATCAGACCTATTCCATCCCATTTGGATGTCGCCTTCACGCACCAGCAGCTCTACATTTTTCCCCTTTAACTCGGCCTGACGGGCGGTGATATCTTTGCCCGCAATTAATGTCAGGTTGTTATTTGCCTCCAATTTAACCCGGTCAGCATCAATTTCATGACCCGCATTTAACGTTATATTGTTTGCTTTATCGAATAAAATACCCTGGAGATTCAGTTTGTTACTCGCGAACATCCGCAAATTGTTGCTGGCCGAAATACGAGAAGAATCCTCCCCGCTCATCGGCCCCCTAATGTCACCTTCACGCGCGAGAAGCTCAATATTTTCCCCTTTCAGCTCAGTTTGACGGGCGGTGATATCTTTGCCCGCACTGAGTGTCAGATTTTTCTGTGCGGCCAATTTAACCTGGCTGGCATCAATTTCATGACCCGCATTTAACGTTATCGTGTTTGATTTATCGAATAAAAGACCATAGAGATCCAGTTTGTTACTCGCGAACATCCGCAAATTGTTGCTGGCCGAAATACGAGAACCGTCCCCCCACATCTGGATGTCGCCTTCACGCGTAAGCAGTTCAACATTTTCTCCCTTCAACTCGACTTGAAAGGCATCAATATCTTTACCCGCAATCAAGGTCAGATTTCTCTTTGCCTCCAGTGTACTCTGGCCGGCATACATTCGACGCTCGGCGATGACGGACAGATCATTGCCCGCGTTGAGGTGCCCTATGTTAATAATTTCACCAGCATGCAGCAGAATATTTTTCGCCGATATGAACGCAGTTCCGTTGAATTTATCAATAAAATCAGCCACCACATTAAGACCAGCTGAGAGTTTACCGTCCATCCCGTTATTAAAGTCATGACCGGTTAAGATGAGATTTTTCTGCGCCTGAAACTGACTTTGGCTGTTATCCAGTCTGGTCGCATTGATATAAGCATTCGCCCCTGAAACAAGGTTAGCCTGACTGGCATGACTGAATGCTTTTGTGCGAATAACGATATCGCCATGATTGGTTTTCAGTGTCGCTGACGTGTTGTTAATTTCAGTGCTTAAATTACCGCTCGCGTCCTTTTGCAGCCAGAGATGATTATTTGCCTGAATCAGCCCCTTATTCTGATTGTATAAATGATCGATAAATAACCGCATGTCACCTTCTGCGATAATCTTACCGGTGTTGTTCAACGTGTTCGCGGCAAGCGTGATATCTTTCCCTGCCTGCACATGACTCTGTTCCGCCGTTTTAATGTCTTTACTGCTAACGGTGATATCCGTTTTGGCCTGTATATTTCCTAGCGTCATCTCGCCATCAGCGGTCAAACGGATGTCGCCTTGCGTTGCGGTCAGGTTGGTCAGATTGACAGCCTTGCCCGGCTCGGTACTCACCAGACGGATTTTATTGGCATACATTCCCCCCAATGACCCGGTATCAATCGCTCTCCAAGGGGTATAACCTTCCCCAGCAATGGGGACAAGGGTCCCGCGTTTGAAATCAATCTGGTTGGAGCCTTGTGTCAATGTCAGGTTTTTCGCCTGTAGTCTACCGTTAAGATTAGTAGTCCGGCTGATGATATCGACATCATCCTGCGCCGTCGCATCCAGTCCTTTTTCATCAAAGGTTATGGCGCCTTTTTTCACTTCTAAAGCCGCTAATGCTCCCTCTTTATCAAACACCGGTTTCCCAGTCGATAAGGTGACCGCCGGGGTATTGATAAAGCCACAGCCATTACAGGTTATGCCGTTCGGGTTAGCGATGAAGACCGAAGCTCTTTGCCCCACCACTTCCAACAGGCCCTGTAGATCTGAGGCTAAAGTCCCCACCACTTCATTAATAATCAACTCAGCCGATTTACCGTTAAAATGAGGGTTTGCCCCAATTTGTCCCGCCAATACGGACTGGGTAGCATCGGTAGCGTTATTTAACACCAGCCCCGAAGCCCCAACATTAAACTCCCGATAACGGTTATGTGAAACCCCGCGGGAATTAGGGGCCGCAATATGGATAATAGGCAGGTTATTTCTCACGGCAATTCGCGCTTGTCTATCCGCAAGTTGAATCCCGGGTATTCCACCGGCTATTTCTGGGATATTGATTGCCAACTGGGGGGCATTGCCTAATGCGAGGTCAATCAACCCAGCAGTCACCGGGGTATATTTCCCGTCAGCTAAGTGCAACGCCGTGCTATTTTTGGCAACCGCGGTCGCCCCTTCTGCCGATAATGTCGTCTCCGTCATATTACCACCAGCAATCAAGGTTAAATTGTTGCCGGCGGTGACGTTACCAACATAAAGCGAGTTACCACTTGTCAGGCTAATATCTTTCCCAGCGGTCAGGGAAATGCCACCCAAATTTATCCCGCCACCAGCGTGAAGATCAATATTCTCATCCGCAGCCAAATGCTGATTAATACCAATCCACTCATTACTCGCCACAAAGATATTTTTTGCCCGGTTAATTAGCGTATCTGAAAGAGATATTCCGCGTTCAGACAGAATACGCAACGTATTAACCGCAGAAATAAGGGATAATGCCCGTGTGCCTTTCGGCGTGTCACTGCCACCAGGTAAAACAGCAGTACTATAACCGTTGGAAATCAAGGTAATGTTAAAACCTGAGATATCCGTGCCACGCATCGTAAAACTGTTCTCACCCTGTAGCAGGATATGGTTCCCGGCGTTGACATTTCCCCCATTTAAAGACAATGCTTTCGCTTTAATGGCGACATCACCGGCGGCACGAATTCGTCCCTGATTCTGCAATGTATCGGTTGTCAATATCAGATGTTGACCGGCTCGCATATGGCTCTGTTTCGCCATTTCAATGCCTTTACCGCTCATGTTGATGTCCGTTTTGGCCTGCACATCCCCCAGAATAACCTTACCGTCGGCGGTCAAATTGATGTCGCCTTGCGTTGCCGTCAGGTTGGTGAGATTGACAACCTTACCCGGCTCGGTACTCACCAGACGAATTTTATTGGCATACATTCCCCCCAATGACCCGGTATCAATCGCTTCCCAGGGGGTATAACCTTCCCCTGTAATCGGAACAATCGTCCCGCGTTTTAAATCAATCTGGTTGGGGCCTTGTGTCAATGTCAGGTTTTTCGCCTGTAGTCTACCGTTAAGCTTAATGGTCCGGCTGATAATATCGACATTATCCTGTGCCGTCGCATCCAGCCCTTTTTCACCCAAGATGATGACGCCTTTTTTCACGGCTAAGGCTTCTAATGCCCCGTCTTTATCAAACACCGGTTTACCTGTCGATAATGTGACAGCTGGGACATTGATAAAGCCGCAACCATTACAGGTTACGCCATTCGGGTTGACAATGAAGACAGGGGCTTTTTGCCCTACCACTTCCAACAGACCTTGCAGATTTGAGGCAAAAGTCCCTATCACTTCATTAATAATCAGTTCAGCCGATTGACCGTTGAAGTTCAGATTCGCGCCAATTTGCCCCGCCAGTAGAGACTGCGTATCATGGGTCGCGTTATTCAATACCAGTCCTGATGTCCCAACATTAAACGTCTGATAATGGTTATGTGAAACACCACGGGCGTTAGGTGCCGCAATATGAATAATAGGGCGATTGTTTTTCGAGGTGATCCGGGTTTGCTTATCCGCAAGTTTAATCCCCGGTACTTCTCCTTCTATTTCGGAGAAGTTCATTGTCAGTTCAGGACTATGCCTTAACGCACTTTCAATCAGCGCAGAAGTTACCGGCGTATACTTTCCTTCAACTGAATTATACTTTCCTTCAGGTGAGTGCAATTCTGCATTGTTCTTGGCAACTGTCGTTGTCCCTTTTGCCGACAACGTCGCCTCAGTGTCAATAATGTCACCGCCAGCATTCAGGGTTAAATTATTGCCGGCAGTAATGACACTTTTCGCTATTGGGAATTGAAATTGTGGGTAAGATTGTTCGTCTTCCTCGTCACTGGCATTTTCATATTCGTAATGTTTTTCATAACTATCTCCATGTTCATTTTCATATTCATAGGGGTCCTCTGCTGTTATTTTACTAATATCAAGCGTACCGCCACTGGTCAGAGTGATATCCTTCCCTGCCGTCAAGGAAATGCTTCTTAGATCGACAATCTTTCCTGCATGGATCTCAATATTTTCATCCGCTTGCAATTGACTGAGCTGGCGCAGACGCTGATTAATTAACTCTTGTTTAGCGTCGTCATTTAATGGGCTCTGCTCATCAGTTAAATCAGCAGATACATAAATCTCAAGCTTATCATTGGTTGCCAAAAAGATATTTTTCGCCCGGTTAATCAGGGTATCGACGATATTAATAGGACCATCGGCGATAATGCGTAATATGTTATCAGCAGAAAGCGTGGTTAATGCGCTTATTCCTTCCGGGGTATAGTCGTCTCCAGAGACAACAGAAAGAGGCCCCCGGCTCGCTAGCAAGGTGACATCACGACCGGAGATATCATAGCCATTCACATCAAGATGTGACCTTCCCTCCAGCATGACATGGTTCCCGACTTTTAAATTCCCCTGGCCTAAATAGATTGTTTCTGCGTCAACGGTTAGGTTTTGTTCTGCCATCATTGACGCACGATTCGCTAAATCTCTGGCAGTGAGAGAAATGTTTTTCCCGGTGATTAAAGCCAGATCAGTGGGTTTCTTTCCCTCTTTAAAATGTTCTTTATCAAAATTAAAACTAAATCCATCTTTAAAGACAGCCGTCAGATCCCCGCCAGCACTCAGTTTACCGATGATATTCTCCTGACTGTCTTTTATCGCCTGCGTTGAAAAATTTTTGCCTGTCAGGGTGAGATTTTGTACCGCACTTAACTCTCCAACATTATTTATCTCGTTAGCGGTAATGTTGTTATTTTTATTCGCGGTAATAATCGGGTGACTTCGTCTGGTCGGGTTTACGTTATCAAGTTTAGTCGCTTTAATGGTGACATCACCACCCGCACGGATTTGGCCTTGATTCCGCAATGTTTCGGTGGTTAATTTCAGATGTTGACCCGCTTGCACATGGCTTTGTGCCGCCGTTTCAATGGTTTTGCTGTTGATATTAATGTCCGTCCTGGCCTGAACCTCCCCCAGGATAATTTTACCCTCAGCAGTTAAACTGATAGCGTCTTGGGTTGTGGTTAAGTTGGTGAGATTAACCCCAACCCCCTCTTCAGTCGCTACCAGTCGGATTTTATTGGCATACATACCGCCTAAGGCTTTGGTATCAACCGCTAATTGCGGTTTTGCCCCTTCTCCTGCGATAGGTTTAACCGTGCCGTCTTTCAAGCTGATACGGTTAGCCCCCTGAGTCATCGACAGGGTGTTAGCCTGAATTTTTCCATTCAATTCCGTTGCGCGGCTGATGATATCGACATAATCCGTCGCCTTGCCGTCCAGCCCTTTGCCACCAATGGTAATCTGGCCTTTTTTCACTTCCAGTGCTTCCAGTGCACCCTGTTTATCAAATTGAGGTTTACCGGTGGTCAAGGTTGCGTTAGCGGTATTAATAAAACCACAGCCATCACAGGTAATGCCGTTAGGGTTGGCAATCATCACATTGGCTTTATTGCCAGCAATTTCCAACTGGCCTTGCAGGTCAGAGCGGCCGCTGCCAGTGACTTCGTTAACAATCAGTGCCGCCGCTTTTCCATGCAGGTTAGGGTTCGCGTTAAGTTGTCCTGCCAGTTGTGATTGAGCCGCCTGTGTCGCGTTATTGAGTACGGCCCCCTGAGTGGCAACATTGAACTCTTGATAGGTATTGTGAGATACCCCTGCGTCATTCGGCGTGGCGATATTCACCACCGGCACATTGCCCTGATTTTGTACCTGTGTACGGTTGTTATCCGGTGTTATGCCGACAGCCATAGCCGGGTGCAATGGCTGGATTGCCGTCAGGTAAATTAAAAGATAACTCGTAACCTTGGCCATTGAGTTGTAGCGTTTATCCATCGTACTGTCCCTTTTCCTAATTTAAGTGTGACAAAGTCAGTAATGCTGACTAATAAGCGATCACGTTATCCTCAGTCTGGCTTTGGTGATAAAATGGTCATCTTCCCACAGAGAATATTGATGATTTAATAGTGACAACATTAAACTATTCTAATTTGTAATTAATTGACCGTCTGAATAGGTAGCGCAAAATGTGATCATCATTCAATTTTTTAATCCTGATAATGGGGAATCTGTTATATTAAATGCTAGGAAATCGCGATAAGGCTGGAGATATTAAATGGCGCGGGGTATATACCCTATAGATTTCAAGATGCATCGCGGCGGCAAGGGAGCGAATCCCCGGGAGCATAGATAACGATGTGACCGGGGTGAGTGAGTGCCGCCAACAAAGAGGCAACTTGAAAGATGACGGGTATAAAAGGAAAAGAATCAATCTCGTACTACTCGCCGTGTTTCCCTTCTTCAACAGAAGAGACACTTATAGGAAAACTTAATTCATGAAATTTTTAAATATACAATAATAATAAAGTATTATATTAATAATAGTTTCAATTTTTTATTAATGAAATATCATTACCCATAAAAACTTATTTAAATAAAATATCAATAAAAACAATTTATTAAATAATAATAGCAATAATGAAAGGTACTGTTAGATTAGAAATAGAATGTAAAATTTGGAAGGAAAAGGCATTAAATATATAAAATAATTTTATATTTAAACCGACTTCGCCAATAAATATAAATAATAGCAACACCAGTTATTATACTGGTGTTGACTATTATATTGGTAATTATTGGTAATCACTGACAGGTGCACAAGAGCAGTGCAAATTACGATCACCGTAAACATCATCGAGACGTTTAACCGCAGGCCAATATTTATTGGCTTTGGTTTCTAAGGTTGGGAAAACCGCGGTTTCACGGCTGTAACTATGGCTCCAGTCAGAAACCAGTTCAGCTTGTACGTGAGGCGCATTGACCAACGGGTTATCTTCTAATGACCACTCACCTTGCGCCACTTTGCCAATTTCAGCACGAATTGCCAGCATAGCATCCACAAAGCGGTCAATTTCTACTTTACTTTCTGATTCTGTAGGCTCCACCATTAGCGTGCCAGCAACCGGGAATGACATAGTTGGTGCATGGAAACCATAGTCAATCAAGCGTTTGGCAATATCCATCTCGCTGATACCAAATGCTTCTTTCAACGGTCTAATATCCAGAATACACTCATGCGCCACATAACCGTTATGACCCGTATACAACACGTCATAATCATTCTTTAGGCGGGCAGCAATATAGTTAGCATTCAAAATCGCCGTCTGGCTTGCCTGTTTCAGCCCTTGCGAGCCCATCATACGGATATACATCCAGCTAATCGGCAGAATAGAAGCGCTACCAAATGGTGCCGCTGAGACGGCTCTCTGTTCAGTAATGCCATCCATTTGAACTACCGAGTGCCCCGGTAAGAATGGCGCCAAATGGGCTTTTACGCCAATTGGCCCCATTCCCGGGCCACCACCGCCATGTGGAATACAGAATGTTTTGTGAAGGTTGAGGTGTGAAACATCAGCGCCAATAAAACCCGGCGCGGTGATGCCAACCTGCGCGTTCATATTTGCACCATCAAGGTAAACCTGACCACCATACTGATGAATGATTTCACACACCTGACGGATAGTTTCTTCATATACGCCGTGGGTTGATGGGTAAGTCACCATGATGCAGGAAAGCTCACCACCTGATTCTTCCGCTTTTTCACGCAGATCTGCCAGATCAATGTTGCCCTCTTTATCGCAACTCACCACCACAACCGTCATACCCGCCATATGAGCAGAAGCTGGGTTAGTACCATGAGCAGAACTTGGGATTAAACAGATATGACGATGCCCTTCTCCACGACTTTCGTGGTAACGGCGAATAGCAAGCAGACCCGCATATTCACCCTGCGCACCGGAGTTTGGTTGCATACAAACGGCATCATAACCTGTCAGTTGCACCAGCCAGTGAGATAATTGGCTGATCATTTGCTGATAACCCTGTGCTTGCTCTGGCGGACAGAATGGGTGTAGTTCATTAAATTCAGGCCAAGAGATCGGTAACATTTCTGCCGCAGCATTAAGTTTCATAGTGCAAGAACCCAATGGGATCATTGCCTGATTCAGTGCCAAATCTCGGCGCTCAAGACGATGCATATAGCGCATCATATCCGTTTCGCTGTGATAACGGTTGAAATTTGCATGCAGAAGGATTTCATCACTGCGCAACATTGATGCAGGAATGGAGAGACTTTCCGTCATCAGCTCTTTATCCAGTGCTTCAACATCTAGCTTGTCATCCGTGCCTGTCAGCACAGAGAATAATTTGACCAGATCATCACGACCAGTAGCCTCACTCAATGTGATACCCACTGCGCCATAAATATCGGTACGCAAATTGATTTCAGCTTTCTCTGCCCGGGCTAATACTGCTGCTTTATCAGCAACTTCAACAGTCAGAGTATCAAACCAAGTTTTGTAACGTAGAGTAAATCCCGCTTTCTGTAACCCAACCGCCAGAATGTCAGTCAGACGATGAATACGGCTCGCAATGCGTTTCAGCCCCTTCGAACCATGATATACCGCATACATCGCCGCGATATTTGCCAACAACACCTGAGCAGTACAGATGTTGGAATTCGCTTTCTCACGACGGATATGCTGCTCACGGGTCTGCATTGCCATGCGCAGTGCCGTATTACCTGCCGCATCAAGGGAAACGCCGATAATACGTCCCGGCATAGAACGTTTGAATTCATCACGGCTGGCAAAAAATGCTGCGTGGGGACCGCCATAACCCATCGGTACCCCAAAGCGCTGGGCAGAACCAAACACAATGTCAGCTCCTTGTTTACCCGGCGCAGTTAACAGCACCAACGCCATCAAGTCAGCGGCAACACTGACAATGATTTTGCGCTGTTTCAGTTGTGTAATCAGATCAGCATAATCATGAACTTCACCTGTCGTGCCAACCTGTTGTAACAACACACCAAATACACCGTCCAGCTCCAAGACTTTTTCTGCTTTATCTACAATCACATCAAAGCCAAAGGTTTCCGCACGGGTACGAACAACGTCTAATGTTTGAGGATGGATATCATCAGCAACAAAGAAACGGTCAGCATTTTTCAGTTTGCTAGTACGTTTTGCCATTGCCATTGCTTCAGCCGCCGCGGTAGCTTCATCCAGCAAAGAAGCAGAAGCAATATCCAAACCCGTCAAATCGATCGTCACTTGTTGGAAATTCAACAGTGATTCAAGGCGACCTTGAGAAACTTCCGGTTGATAAGGTGTATAAGCGGTATACCAGCCAGGATTTTCTAATAAATTACGCAAAATAACCGGCGGAAGTACAGCAGGCACATATCCCATACCAATATAGGATTGGTAACGTTTATTTTGGCTGGCAATCGCTTTCAGTTCAGCTAGTGCTTGCTGTTCAGTTGCACCACCGCCAACATCGGGTGGCTCTGGTAACGCGATATCACGGGGAACAATTTTCTGTGTTAAATCATTAAGGGAATTTGCCCCCACTGTCGCCAGCATCTCTTTTTGCTGTTCGGCGGAAGAGCCTATATGACGGCGGATAAACTCACCCTGGTTCTCAAGTTGACTTAATGTCTGGGTCATTTGTTACTAATTCCTGAAGCTGGCCAGAAATGGCATACAAATAAAAACGCCCTGTTCATCATGTGAGACAGGGCGGCGGTAAGCATATTATTCTTCTTCGTCCAGAAGTGCCTGATATCCTTCGGCATTCAGCAAACTCGAAAGTTCACTTTCATCAGAGGCTTTAATACGGAACAGCCAGCCTTCATTATAAGGCTCACTGTTAACCAATTCAGGCGCGTCATTTAGCGCTTCATTAACGGCAATAATTTCACCACTCAGTGGCGCATAGATATCAGAAGCCGCTTTTACTGATTCAACAACCGCGCAATCATCGCCAAGATTGATTTCATTACCTACTTCTGGCAAATCAACAAAGACCATATCGCCGAGCAGCTCCTGTGCATGCTCGGTAATACCTACCGTGTATTCACCATTACCTTCTGCACGAACCCACTCATGTGATTCAGCATATCTTAACTCTGCGGGTACATTACTCATTACCATTATCTCCTTCAATCCTAGAATCTACCCCTATCAGGCTATTTTGCGCTTCTGCACCAATCATGCCTACCGGGATAAATTGCTATTTACTCATCAAGTTATTATTCGATAAAAATGACTATACGAGAGGTTTACCCGCCCGTACAAAGCTAGGTTTGACTACCTGAACCGGCATTTCACGATTGCGGATTTGGACAACCGCCTGTTCACCAATCCCCTGTGGCACACGGGCAAGGGCAATGCTGAATCCTAATGTTGGAGAGAACGTACCACTGGTAATAACGCCAGAATGTAAGGCGCCCATCTCATCAGTAAAACTAACCGCTAAACCACCGCGTAACACACCCTTTTCTCTCATCACCAAGCCAACCAATTGCTCAGTGCCCTTTTCACGCTGTTTTTCTAGCGCTTCACGGCCGATAAACTGGCGATCTTCGGGTTTCCAAGCGATTGTCCAGCCCATGTTAGCCGCAAGGGGAGAAATGGTTTCATCCATTTCCTGTCCATAGAGGTTCATACCGGCTTCAAGTCGCAACGTATCACGCGCACCTAATCCCGTGGGCTTAACGCCGACACTCAGTAATTTTTGCCAGAAATCCGCTGCTTGCGCTTTTGGTAATGCCACTTCATAACCCGCCTCACCGGTATAACCCGTTGTTGCGATAAACAGATCCCCCGCCTGGACACCAAAGAAAGGTTTAATTCCAGCAATAGTCTGTTTCTGTTCATCATTCAATAGAGACTGTACTTTTGCCTGAGCTTCAGGCCCCTGAACCGCAATTAATGCCAGATCATCACGAACCTGAATATCAACCGGGTAACTGGCTACATGTTCATTAATCCAAGCCAGATCTTTCTCACGAGTCGCAGAATTGACCACCAACCGATAAAAATCATTGCTAAGGTAATAAACAATCAGGTCATCAATTACACCACCAGAAGCATTAAGCATCCCGGTGTATAAGGCTTTACCCTTTTCTGTCAGTTTAGCAATGTCATTTGCCAACAAATAACGCAGGAAATCACGGCAACCAGTACCATGCAGATCCACAATCGTCATGTGGGAAACATCAAACATACCGGCATGAGTGCGGACAATATGATGTTCATCCATTTGTGAACCATAATGCAAAGGCATCATCCAGCCATGAAAATCTACCATACGTGCACCACAAGCCAGATGCTGGTCATACAATGGAGTTTGTTTTGCCATTATTTCCCTCTTTTCATTTCCTACATGAAAACATACCGCGTATTAACCGACAGATACTGTGAATCATGAACAAAAAGCGGCTAAAAAACGCGACGCAAACGATATCTTAAAATGAAAGTTATCACTGAAAACCCAAATGAACCATAAGTAAAAATAGGGTTCAATCCAGTGACATCAAAAAACGAGTTATAAGTATGCAGAATTTTCAACTATTAAAATGAGTCATAATACTCAAAATTAACAATTAACTTTAGAAAACACTCATTTTCTGTTACAAACCAACTGAAATATGAATAAAATCACCTATTCATATTTCAGCAAGGTATGAGAAAAAGTTATCGATAAGCAGAGGCTAAATTAGATTTTTTCAGCCGAATAGGATTTAGAAGAGAGCCAGTCCGGTAAGTCATTCAATCCCATTGCCTGACGAAGTAATTTAGGTTTAATTCCCGGTAAATTATCTGCCAGAGACAACCCGACATCCCGCAAAAGTTTTTTCGCCGGATTATTGCCATCAAATAATTGACGAAAACCTTGCATCCCGGCCAGCATCACAGCAGCACCATGTTTACGTCGGCGCTCATAGCGACGTAAATAAAAGTACTGACCAATATCTTTTCCCTGACCATGCAAACGACGCAATTCACCTATCAGCTCAGCGACATCCATAAAGCCCAAATTCACTCCCTGGCCAGCCAATGGGTGAATGGTATGAGCGGCATCTCCCAACAAGGCCAGACGATGAGCCGCAAAATTACGGGCATAACGACCGGTCAGTGGAATTGTCAGACGTTCACTCATCAGTTCACATTGACCAAGGCGCAGATCAAAATCTACCGCCAATTGCTGGTTGAAACGCTTATGATCAAATTGTTTATACTGTTCAGCAACTTCACCCGGTAGTGACCAGACGATAGAACACAAATGGGGATCGGCAAGGGGTAAAAACGCCAAAATACCATCACCATAAAAGACCTGACGGGCAACCCGGCCGTGCGGCTCTTCGGTGCGAATAGTGGCTACCAACGCATGATGTTCATAATCCCAGAATGTGAGAGGGATATCAGCATGCTGACGCAACCATGAGTGAGCGCCATCAGCACCAACAACTAAACGAGCCGTTAACATGCGACCATCGGATAAAGTCATAAAAGCTTCATTTTCACCCCAGGCAACCTGTTGCAAAGCCGCAGGCGCCAAAATGGTCACGTCAGATAAGCTGTCTGCTTTTTTCCATAATGTTTCACGGATAACCCAGTTTTCAATGATATGACCAAGATATTCCATCCCATATTCAGCCGCGCTGAACTGAATACGGCCAAAGCTATCCCGCTCCCAAACCTCCATTTCTTGATAAGGACTAGTGCGCATATCCAGAATCTGTTGCCACACACCAAGATGCTGTAACAGGCGCTCACTGGCCGCATTAATCGCAGAAACCCGCAAAGCATACTCTTCTCCAGCAATAACGGGGTGAGTAGGCGGATAGCTCTCCACCACAGCCACCCGCAAACCACTGCCTTGTAAACCACAGGCAAGCGCCAAACCAACCATACCGCCACCAGCGATAACCACATCAAATGATTGCATAATATAACGTCCTCTTATTTTGTCTGCTTTATCTGCGGTTATCTTTGGGCGACCCAACCCAGAGTCTGACGGGCCAGCATATCCCGCACAGGAGAGAATTTTTCCATTATCATCAAGCCCAAGTTACGCCCGATTTGTAATGGGAAATAACGATTGGCAAATATTCGTATCAATCCATCGGTAATATCGATGGTGTTTTCCCGATCTAAAATCCGTTGCTGTTGATAATTAGCCAAAACCTGATAAGTACCAATATCCTGACCAGCAGCAAAAGCCTCAGAAACAATCTGCGCCAGTGTCATAACATCTCGCATTCCAAGATTAAAACCCTGACCGGCAATTGGATGTAATGTTTGCGCGGCATTTCCCACCAGCGCCAATCGGTGGCTAATTTGTTGATTTGCAGTAGATAGTGTCAATGGATAGCTATGACGCTGACCGGTTTCCAATATTTTCCCCAATCTCCAGCCAAATGCTCGCTGTAACTGCCTAAGAAATTGCGCATCACTCCAACCCGCTATCTCCTTTCTCCGCGCCAACTGATGGCACCATACCAGCGAGCTCCGCCCCTCAGACATTGGTAGCAAAGCCAGTGGACCATATTCCGTGAAACGCTCAAATGCACTGCCTCGCGGATGCTCTGAAGTCAGTACATTTGTAATCACGGCAACCTGTTCATAAGCGTGCCGTTGCCACTGAATATTACAGGTGTGACCAATGGCAGAATGGCTGCCATCAGCCGCTACCAGCAATTCACCTTGCAGTCGTTCTCCGCTGTCCAGAGTAACAGTTACCGATGACAGAGTTCTTTCAACAGCCATAACCCTGGATGGACAATACAGCGTTACACCAGGCGCATTTTTCAGTAATCCGAACAAACCCTGCCCTGCATCATACAATTCGACAACATGACCTAGAGCGGAAATGTTATATTCTTTTGCATAAAGGTTCACAAACCCTGCATGACCACGATCACTAACATGAACGTGAGTTATCGGTATCACATAATCTTCCAGAGCAGACCAAACGCCAATCTGTTGTAAACGCTGACAAGTACCGTAAGCCAGCGCTATCGCTCTGGCATCAAAGCCGGGATGTTTCTGCTCCGGCTCTGCTGCTTCAATCAGGGACACATGAATCTGCCCCTTACTCAGGGAAGATATCGCCAGCGCAAGCGTCGCGCCGGTCATGCCTCCACCAACGATAATCACGTTCATTCTTAACTTAACCCTGTTTTGCTTTCGCCATCAGAGCTTCAATCTCATCAGCTTCTTTAACGACACTGGCTGTCAGGTTTTCATTACCTGTTTCAGTGATCAAAATGTCATCTTCAATACGGATACCGATACCCCGATATTCCAACGGCACATCTGCATCCGGCGCAATATAAATCCCCGGTTCAACCGTCAATACCATTCCCGGTTGCAGAATACGATCGCGTTCTACACCATAATCACCGACATCGTGTACATCCAATCCTAACCAGTGACCGAGGCCATGCATAAAGAACTGACGATAGGCTTTAGTTTCGATTAAATGTTCAATTTCGCCGTGCATAATGCCTAGTTTCACCAGCTCTTCCACCATAATCCGCACGACATGTTCTGTAACTTTGTTGATGCTGGTGCCTGGCTTATACAATTCCAATGAAACATTTAATGTTTTCAGTACGATATTGTAAATTTCACGCTGAGCACGAGTAAACTTGCCATTGACAGGGAAAGTCCGGGTGATATCTCCGGCATACCCCAGATATTCACAACCTGCGTCAACCAACACCAAGTCACCTTCTTTCATCCTGCTTTCATTCTCGGTGTAGTGCAGAATACAGCTATTTTCACCGCTCCCTACAATCGTGTTGTAAGCAGGATGGCGAGCCCCTTGATGAGTAAATTCGTGATGAATTTCAGCTTCCAGTTGATATTCAAACATTCCTGGGCGGCAAATTTTCATCGCTCGCATATGGGCCTGAGTACTGATTCTACCCGCCCGGCGCATAGCCTCAATTTCTGCCTTAGATTTGAATAACCGCATTTCATGTACCCAAGGGCGCCAATCAATTATCGATAAAGGCGCTGAAAGATTACGGCGACCGCCTTTTCTTAATTTATCCAGCGCATGGAAGACAATTTCATCTGCGTAGGCAAATTCGCCTCGGGCGTGATAAACCACATCCAAACCATTCAGTAATAGGTAAAGCTCTTCTTTGATATCATCAAAAGGCAAAGCGCGATCAATACCCAGTTTTTCCGGTGCTGCTTCTTGCCCAAGACGACGCCCAAACCAAATTTCCGCAGTCAAGTCACGCGCTCGATTAAAAAGCACACTATGATTATGCGTATCATCACTCTTAATTAATATCAGCACCGCTTCCGGTTCATTAAACCCGGTCAAATAAAGGAAATCACTATGCTGACGATAGGAATATTCATTATCTGAATTTCGTGGCGCAGGCGGGGCAGAAAAAATAATCGCTGCGCTGGCCGGAGCCATTTTTGCCAGTAAAGCCTGACGGCGGGATAAATATTCTTGTTTGATCATACCCTCTCCTGCGACTTAGTTAATTATACCCGTTATCTTTCAAGTTGCCTCTTTGTTGGCGGCACTCGCTCACCCCAGTCACATCGTTACCTATGCTCCCGGGGATTCACTCCCTTGCCGCCGCGATCCATCTTGAAATCCATAGGGTATATTTTGCGCTCAATAAACACCAATTAATGCAATGTTGGTTTATCATTTTTTGCGATTAAAACGGTTTTAGGTTCAGTAAAGGCAATATAGCAAAGCTGCGCAGCCACCCGCACATATTCAAGGACCTCTTCCAGTGCCTGAGCCAACTCTTCCTGATCATCACCTTCTTCATAACCAAGCAGACCGATATTGTGCAAATCACCAATAATCTCATTGATCTCTTTTTTATCCGCGAACTTCGGTTGAGCAACACCTAATCCCAGCAAAAAATGGTTAACCCATCCAGCTAATGCATCTGCTCGTTCATATACATTATCTTCCTCATCTGGCAGCAATAAACCAAATGCAAAATTACTGTCATCCAATGATTCGAATGTGATTTCACGTAATTCACGCAATTGTTGGGCTAATGGATGGGAAAAAGCTAGCCCATCATTAGCTAAGTCATGAACTAAAACCTGCCAACTACTGTCGCGATTACCGCCGCACAGCAGGCCGCTAATCAACCCATGCATCTCCGCTGCCGTCAGTGCCACTGACTGTTGATGCAATATTTCGTCAAAAGATTGATAATCTGGTAATGAATTCTGTATAGACATGTGTATTGGTCATCGTTGACGGTGTAAGTTCATGCTATGCTACCACCAAGGGGAGTCGCTATACCAGACAACAACCTTCGCTAATTGTGAGTTGTCTGTTGGTATGGCGTTATAATGATTGGCGCCGGTTTCAATTCTATAATTCAGAATTAAAACCAGGGCGCAGCAATAAGTCAGGAAGGGGTCATGTCTGCACAACCGGTAGATATCCAGATTTTTGGGCGGTCACTACGTGTCAATTGTCCATCAGAGCAAAAAGAAGCATTGCTGGCTGCGGCTGTGGAACTTGAGCAACGTTTAGACGATTTAAAAGAGCGCACCAGAGTAACCAATACTGAACAACTGATTTTTATTGTGGCACTGAATATCTGTCACGAATTGGCACAAGAAAAAGTGAAAACCCGTGATTATGCCTATAATATGGAACAGAAAATAAAGATGCTTCAGCAGACTATAGAACAAGCATTAGTGGAACAAGGTCGCATCACTGAGAGCACAATTGCACCAACTAAATGAATTCTATTGATAAATCATGCATTAGTGAGTGAATCATTCGAGAATTAGTTGCTTTCTGTATTTAGTTTCATACAATAGGGTTCATAAAGTTGCTTAACAAGCGCTGAATAAATTTCTCTGAGATGTTCGTGAACGGGGAAAGTCCCCTGAGCCGATATTTCATACATTATAGAATGTGGTGCTCCGTAGTCTGGTGTGCATGCTCGGTCTGGCCGAGAAGCCTTAAAGCTGCGACACTATGTTCACCTTGAACCAAGGGTTCAAGGGTTACTACCTGTAACGACATCTTGGAGAATCTCAACTTTAATCGCTGCTGCTATCCACTGGCAGGTTCTATGCAATCAGAGTCCCTATTACCACTCAGACAAAGCATTAGAAAGAAAATACGCCAACAACGCCGTGAACTCACCCCTGAACAACAATCTCTTTTTGCAAGACGGGCTGCTAAGCGAGCAATCAACCACCCCAAAATTCACCAAGCCAGCAAAATCGCACTATTCCTTTCGTTTGATGGTGAACTCGATACCCGTCCACTGATTAACCAACTCTGGCAACAAAATAAACAGATCTATCTGCCGGTATTGCATCCTTTCCGTCATCACCATCTGCTATTTTTAAACTATCAACCCGATACCCCACTCATCAGAAATCGCTTCAATATAGAAGAACCACCGCTGAATGTTGAGCAGGTTCTACCATTATCAGAACTGGATATCATGATGATCCCGCTGGTTGCTTTTGACCGCACGGGGCAACGGCTTGGCATGGGTGGTGGCTTTTACGATCGTACATTGAGGCAATGGCGACAAAAAAATTTCTATCCGATAGGTCTGGCGCATAACTGTCAGTTAGTCGATACACTGCCCATAGCCGAATGGGATATCCCATTACCCGAAATCATCACACCTGAAAAAATCTGGCAATGGCAGTAAAAAATGGGCGCCTTACACAAAGCACCCATTTTTGATATATCAAAATAATCAGTAAAGCAGGCGAGAACGGATAGTACCCGGCAATGCTTTCAGTTTCTGAAATACCATTTCAGCTTGAGCAGGATTTTCAGTCACAATATCAATAACCACATAACCCATATCCCCACTGGTACGCAGATACTGAGCAGCAATATTGATATCCTGTTCAGCAAACACTTGGTTAATACTGTTCAATATACCGGGACGATTTTCATGAATATGTAGAAACCGGTTGGTATCATCAGCATGAACAGGAAGAGACACTTCTGGGAAGTTTACTGCGGATAAGGTAGAACCATTATCAGAGTATTTCGCTAACTTTCCTGCAACTTCATAACCAATGTTTTCCTGCGCTTCTTGGGTAGAACCACCAATATGTGGGGTCAGCAACACGTTATCAAATTTACGTAACGGTGACTCAAATGGATCATTATTGGTTGCCGGTTCAACAGGGAACACATCCACAGCCGCCCCTGACAGATGTTCACTTTCCAATGCATCACATAATGCCGGGATATCCACCACCGTCCCGCGTGAAGCATTAATCAGGATAGAACCCGGTTTCATCAGAGTCAGTTCAGTTGCACCAATCATATTTTTAGTTGATGGCGTTTCTGGTACATGCAAACTAACCACATCACTCATATTTAGTAATTCTGACAAATGACGTACCTGATGAGCGTTACCTAACGGCAATTTGTTTTCAATATCGTAAAAGTAGACATCCATACCAATATTTTCAGCCAGAATACCAAGCTGAGTGCCAATATGACCGTAACCGATAATGCCCAGTTTTTTACCACGGACTTCATAGCAGCCTTTAGCCTGCTTATCCCACACTCCACGATGAGCTTTCGCATTCGCCAAAGGGATACGACGCAGCAATAACAACAACTCACCAAGGACCATTTCAGCAACAGAACGGGTATTAGAAAATGGCGCATTAAAGACAGGGATACCACGTTTTGCAGCCGCTTTCAGATCAACCTGATTGGTACCAATACAAAAACAGCCTACAGCAACCAATTTTTCAGCTGCCTGAAAAATGTCTTCAGTCAGTTGTGTGCGGGAACGGATACCAACAAAATGGGTATCACGAATTGCCTCTTTTAACTCTTTGGAATCTAATGCTCCCTTATGATATTCGATATTGCTATAACCGGCTGCTCGTAGATTTTCTACCGTGCTCTGATGCACACCTTCTAATAGCAAAAATTTAATCTTATCTTTTTCCAGAGATACCTTAACCATTTATCCTGCCTATTGTTACGCTTCGTTACATTTAAGATTCATTCTCTCAACATAACAAAAAAAACGAACACAGCAATATAAACGATTGCTATTCCCGTCACATAAGTCTTAATAAAGTAGTTATTATGTGGAATAAAATGATCTGAAAAAGAACAAAATTAGGATTTAGATTAAATAACAATCAGAGATATGAAATATATCACTAAATTCTCCACCTATTTTAAAAGTGAAAAAATTTTTAAGGGCGAAAAACTCCGCCCCTGTAAATAATATTATTGAGTGATGGTTTCCACTCCATCAAGTGTTCCCATCAATACAATATCCGCGCCACGGTTAGCAAATAGGCCCACAGTCACCACACCTGAGATACGATTAATTTTATTCTCTAACTCAACAGGATCGAGTATGGCTAGATTATGCACATCAAGAATCACATTGCCGTTATCAGTCACAACATTCTGACGATATTTTGGTACTCCTCCCAATTTAACCAACTCACGAGCAACATAAGTCCGAGCCATTGGAATCACTTCAACCGGCAGAGGGAATTTACCCAATACATCAACTTTTTTAGAGGCATCAACAATACAAACGAATTTTTTTGCTATTGCAGCAATGATTTTTTCACGTGTCAATGCAGCACCACCGCCTTTAATCATCTGCATATTGCCATTGATTTCATCCGCACCATCAACGTAGATATCAAGGGAATCCACTTCATTACAATCGAATACAGGAATTCCCAAACTTTTTAACTTCTCAGTAGAAGCCTCAGAGCTGGATACTGCCCCTTCAATCTGATCTTTAATGGAACCAAGGGCATCAATAAAGTGTGAAGCCGTTGAACCTGTCCCCACACCCACAACTGTTCCTGGTATAACAAATTCGAGTGCTGCCCAACCTACTGCTTTTTTTAGTTCGTCCTGAGTCATATCAATTCATTGCCTATATCAGTTACAAGGAAAGCCTGTCGACTAGTATAAACCTTGATAGCAACAAAGAAACCGCAATTAAGTTGAGTGAAATGAATCATGAAAAATTAAGAGTGAATGATGTGAAAAACCCGCCATACTAGCGGGCTACAATAAAGAGTGATGTCTATGCAGCCTCTTTGTTACGACGACGACCTTGCTTTTCTTGGCTTGGTGCCTGTGCATGATCTTCCAAAACCGGACCTACTTTCATGAGAAAATCTAAGATCTCTCCAGCTTTTTTATAAGTTTGAATGGTATCGAACATCGGTTCTTTTTGTGTTCTCATAGCAACACCTCTAAAACGACTTCACATTACTGAACTGATTTAGTCATACAGGACAAAAAATTCCCGACAAAATCTCTCTGTTATGGCCATAGCAACAAATTTAGTAAGATTTCACCTTCAACAAATCTAAATGAACAAAATAACTATCCCACTTGGTCTACCAGGATACTATAACATGCATATAAATGCCGAGAGGTCAAAGAACTAACTCCTTAGACCGACGCTTCAACTTTGCCGTTAATGTCTTAATATCACATGACATTACATATCCACAACGTTCTAGCTCAAAACCAAACGAACGATAGTAAGCTATTTTATCCTTAACGGGTTCATGAATCCTGACGTCTTCACCATCAGCCACATTCATGAAAATCAATGTTGCATACAGAGTATACAAAAGCATCTTTCTATGCAACGGATGATTTTCTATATCCTTCACAAAATTTTCCAATACATGGATGTTAAAACTCTTATCGTTCAAATCATATGTGGATAAAGCGACTCCAGCCGGAGCAGATTCAATTTGGAGATTTTCCCTTGATATGACAAATTTTATACATAAGCTGAAGCAATCATGTCGATTACCGACCTCTGTAATATAATATTCCCAGTTAAGCTCACCATACGCTTTTGTTAGCGTGTTTGCATCGCTGTCAGAGATAGGACCAACCGCCAAATCTATTCCTCTCTGATCCATGTATAACTGCAAAGTATTATATGTTAATTGTGCAACATGTTTCAGTGACAGCATAAAAAGCAACCTTACTTACATTGTTATTAAATAGCCAAAATGACAATTGTTTAACAATTTTATTGAAAGACTACACTTAAGTGAAACATGCAAACAATCTTTAGCCAGATCAAAAATTCATCATCAAGCTATCAAAAACAGCTTCACCCAGTGCTTTCTCCTGAGCATATCGCCTATTCAACCACGTCAACACACTCAACCTTCAAAAATGGAACCCCCTTCCCAAAGGTGACCAACCAACAAAAATTTATCCAAATTGGGTATAACATGCGTAATTTCTGAAAGGTAGGATTTTACGGCCCACCAGACAAATTGCCTCATACATCAGAAAAATATGGCATAGTGATATTCAGAAAAATAAATGGAGAATCTTTCTATAATGAAACGCCCTGACTACCGAACACTACAAGCTCTGGATGCGGTGATCCGAGAACGCGGCTTCGAGCGTGCTGCTCAGAAACTCTGTATCACTCAATCCGCGGTTTCTCAACGTATCAAACAGTTGGAAAATCTGTTTGGTCAGCCTCTATTAGTGCGCACCGTTCCTCCGCGCCCCACCGAACAAGGACAAAAACTACTGGCACTATTACATCAGGTAGAGTTGTTGGAAGAACAATGGCTAGGCGATGAACAGGGGACCGATACCCCATTGCTGCTTTCATTAGCAGTCAACGCTGACAGCTTAGCAACCTGGCTATTACCGGCTCTACACCCGGTACTCGCTGATTTACCTATCCGACTCAATATTCAAGTTGAAGATGAAACTCGGACTCAAGAACAGTTAAGGAGAGGTGAAGTCGTTGGCGCAGTCAGTATTCAACCACAACCTTTACCCAGTTGTCTGATTGATAAACTAGGCGCACTGGATTATCTGTTTGTCGCCTCACCAGAATTTGCTACCCGCTATTTCCCAAATGGGGTTACCCGTTCAGCGTTACTAAAAGCCCCAGCGGTTGCATTCGACCATCTGGATGATATGCATCAGGTATTTTTACAACAGAACTTCGAGTTGTCACCGGGCAGCGTTCCATGTCATATCGTCAATTCATCTGAAGCCTTTGTACAACTGGCAAAACAGGGTTCCACTTGTTGTATGATCCCACATTTACAGATTGATCAAGAATTGAAAAATGGTGAACTGATCGACCTGACACCGGGTTTATGTCAACGCCGGATGCTCTATTGGCATCGTTTTGCACCGGAAAGCAGGACCATGAAAAAAGTGACTGACGCCCTGTTGAAACTTGGGCGTCAGATGTTAAGACAAGATGACATTAATTAAGGTCTTAGCTCAAAAACCACATCAACCTGATCACTGAAATTGATGCTATCCTGCTGGTAAGTTTCACCCACTCCAGCAGCAGCACCTCCCGACATCATCACATCAGTATTGCGATACTTCATGTGATCAATCGCCTCTGGTGCTCGGTAATTGATACTGTATATCGAACCAACTTTGCTACTAAAGCCTTTCGCCAGTGCATCAGCTTGTTCAATTGCATTCTCAATCGCTTTCTGGCGGGCTTCATCACGATATTTTTGCGGATTGTCCACACCAAACTGAACAGATACGATTTCGTTCAAACCCGCTTTTAATGCACCATCTAGCAGATCATTAAGTTGATCTAACTTACGGACCTTCACCTCCACTGAACGGATCGCACGATAGCCTTTCAGCACCGATTTGCCAGACACATTATCGTACTCATAATCAGGCTGAGTACGCAAATTCGCTGCATCAATATCTTTCTTTTCAATACCGTGATTTTTCAGAAAATCAAAATATTTAGCAACCAGCTCATCAACCTGCTTTTTAGCCCCAGAAGCATCTTTAGCAGAAATATTGACGTTAATCATCAATGTTGCTATATCCGGTTCTGCTTTCACTACCGCATTACCAGAAGTAATAACATGAGGGACTCCGGGTAAATCAGCAGCCTGTGCAGCAAGTGGCACCCCGGCACTTAACATGGCGGCCAACCCTAATGATTTCAATTTCACACAACCTCCGAAGAAAACCTGTTACAGAAAATGTTCATCCCACGGAAAAACCGAAATATACATGGGATAAATGAAACACTAACACAGAGACTGTATGCAAAGAAGTGTTCAGCTTAATCAGAAATTAGCAATCCCTGCTTAGCAAGTTGCCATGCGATATACCACATTATGATACAAATAAACCCATTAATAATCCGTTGAGAAAGCGGCTTACTTAGCACAGGGGAAAACCATGCAGCTAGTAATGACAGAGAGAAAAACCAACTAACAGAAGCAGTTGCCGCCCCAAAAGTAAACCAAGGTCTGAGTTCTGAAGATAACTGACCACCAATACTACCCAGAACAACAATGGTATCTAAATAAACATGCGGATTTAACCAAGTGACCGCAAAGATGATCGCAATTACCCGCCAACGGTTTTTTACTGAATTATTTACCTGTGCCAGTTCAACATTAGCAAACAAAACCACACGTAAGGCCCCCCATCCATACCAAAATAAAAAAGCAACACCTCCCCAGGTGACGAATTGTAAGAGTAAAGTTGACTGACTAAGTAATGCACTACCACCAAATACACCGACACCAATCAAAAAACCATCACTGATCGCGCACAAAGTTGCACTCATTAGATGAAATTGTCTCCTACTGCCTTGCTGCATAACAAAGGCATTTTGTGGGCCAAGAGGCAAAATCATTGCTGCGCTAAGAAAAAAACCCTGCACAAATGTCGATAACATAAAAAAATTCCTCAATAATTATTCACTTTGCTATTTCAATGTTCAGAATATTAAGAAGAATAGCTCATTAGAGGAAATAAATGCTTCTAATCGATCATAAGAAATTTTAATAACCAACCAAAAAGCAGATTTTTACAGGAAAATTATTTGATTAATTCAAAGAAAATCAAGCTAATACACACTAAAAGTATTAATGAATCTATCAATTCTATGAAAAATAAGAGGAAGGGGTTATTTTGAAAAAAATTATGGGTTTCATGCTACTAGTCATCATTATTATTGCTGCTCTTACTGTCAGAAACTACTATTTGCTTCGAAATGATGTTGAAGAGACATTAAACCACTATGAAATAATTGAATACTATATTGGTACAGCCAATATTACAGATGTAGATCTCAGTAATTATCAGCCTTTCTTATGTAAAAAAGGCTGTGAACGTTTCATTCTTAAAATACAGGGTGAAAAAGGTGATGGGATAGTCACTGCTGATATTAATTTCCATACTTCAGATGTTTCATCCGCTGTCCTTTGCTTATCAGATAACAAGAAAATAGCACTGACAGAAGATATCAACGATGATTTTATTAAAAACAACTTTAATACCTTATGTCAATAAAGTAGACTTGGGGAATAGAGCGCCCGCGCTATTGACAGCGCGGCGCTGATTTACTGGTAAAAATTTACGGTTTATTCACATAATCAGAAGGTTATTATCCAATCCCTCTGATTAATCACTCATTTTATTCCGCGCCATAGCTTGATTCTGATGCAAATAAACATCCATTTGTGGATAAGGAATACTGATATTGTGTTTATCCAATGTGCGTTTAAAGTTCTCCATCAAATCCCAATAAACCTCCCAAGCATCACCATTGGTGGTCCATACACGCACAATAAAATTCAGTGAAGAAGGTGCCATTTCATGCAAACGAATCGTCACGCCTTTATCATGCTGAATACGATTGTCTGCGGCAATAACATCACCTAATACTTTTTTAACTTCGTCAATATCCGCATTATACGCAACACCGACCATGATCTGAGTTCGACGATTCGGTTCACGGCTGGTATTAATAACATTATCTGCAATAATTTTCCCATTCGGGATCACGATAATTCTGTCATCTGCTGTACGCAATGTAGTAGAAAAAATCTGCACCTGAACAACAGTGCCTTCAACCGCGCCGAGAATAACATATTCACCCGCACGGATTGGACGAAAAGCCACCAGCAATACCCCTGCGGCAAAGTTGGACAAAGAACCCTGTAAAGCTAAACCAACAGCTAAACCAGCAGCACCGATAACCGCAATGACGGAAGCCGTCTGAACACCTAATTTGCCCAAAACTGCAATAATAGTGAACGCAATAATCAAATAACGAACAACAGCAGCCAGGAAATCCGATACCGTTACATCAATGCCACGCAATGACATAACTCTTTTCACGCCCTTACTAATGAGTTTCGCCGCCATTAATCCCAGAACAAGAATGAGAATAGCAGCAACAGTATTGACCAGATATTGAATGATTAAATCCTGATGATTAATGAGCCAGCTTGTAGCTTCATTAATGCCACCAGACAGATTGATATCTTCCATTAAAACCACCTTGATTCTTTAGCTACTTAAACTATCATTGAGTAAAATTACTCGATGATTATCCTTCATAGCAACCATTAACAGTAAGAAAAAGCCTATCGTGCCAGAGAATTATTTCTGTCTATATACAGCTTCTTACCAATCGTACTTTTGTAAAATAAAATCCCGATAATCGGCCAACATATCAATAAAATCCTTGGTACCGCAAAAAGCCAGGCTCTCATTATCGTAATAACTCATGCCCTCCTCCATCGAATCAGTTTCAAACTCAAGCTGATTGGCGCGAACCATAACTTCTTCGTCATCCATTAACAGCGTATATTCATGACCTACAAGTTGCCATTGACGTTCACTACCTTTAATTTCGGCCAACGCTGAGGCAATCTTATCTATCACCGCCAAATCACCTTTAACTTCTTCATTCAGCCACTGACCAATAGCTTCGTGATCCATTGAGAACCGGCTAGTCACCAGTCCAGTGACATCCAGCAAAAATTCGTATTCCATCATTACCTCCGGTGCGTTCTTTCCATTTTAATATTTCCTAGCAATTCCGCCCCAGAATCAGCCCACAAACTGCCAAGAAGTGGGAGATTAAAGCCTCTATGCTGACACAACGGTATAGTTTTCACCTAGATAACCGAAATATACACCCCCAAGTTATTCTTGAGGTTTGTGTCCGCTACGGCTTTCATCGGAGGAGAGTTCAGCCTCAGTGCAAATATAGACAAATACACTATAATTAATAGTATCTCAGAGAAACAAAAACAGCAAAATCGAACATACATCCACTAATTGATGAGATATATTCAAGGATCTTGCAATAGAACAATTTATTTTCTATTTTGTCAGCAAAAACAAAGACACCTTTCAGGAACCATTATGATACGCCATATTCTTTTGCTAAAATTCACATCCGAGATAAAACAACAACAATTAACGACGATAAGAGATACCGCTATTTCCATGCAGCATCAGATCAAAGGTATTTCTTCTATCGAATTGGGAAATAATGAAAACAAAAATAAAGGTTTTACATATGCTATCACCATGACATTTGATGATCATAAAGCTATTTAAAACTATTTGTCTCACTCAGCGCATGACGAATTAAAAGATCTCCTTATAGATTATGTCAACGATATCATCGTATTTGATTATGAAGTGTAATTTTCATTTCTGGGGAATAATCATCTATTAACCAATATTCAACATAACGAATATTATCGGCGCACCTGAGAATAATTAGACACGCCGATTATCGGTAGAAATATGTTTATACCCGTCATCTTTCAAGTTGCCTCTTTGTTGGCTGCACTCGCTCACCCCGGTCACATCGTTATCTATGCTCCCGGGGATTCTCTCCCTTGCCGTCGCGATGCATCTTGAAATCCATTGGGTATATATGAATTATCGTGAAAAATCCAAATATTTAACCAATAATTAAATACTATATAAAAACTTTTTAACCTTGCTTATTTGCTAATAATTTTATTTAAAATCATGTGGTTGGGGGTTTTTATAGCGATAATTAGGTTTCTTCTATTTTGATTTTTTTAGGTTTAAAACCAGAAAGAGTAACAGCTCTGTTAATATTATTAAAACCAAAATCCATTTTTTAATAGTTTTTAATGCCACTAACCGTTTTTTTACTACTAATTTTTTAATACGGTTAACAGCGTTATTTTGTCACCTTATTAACCAATTTAAAATCCGTTTTTCCTAATGTTTTATCTTTTAATGTCAGTTATAATATCGAAATTTTCACTCACTTTAAAAAATTCTTAATCATTACTTTTTACCTTTAATGATTAAAGTTTTTATCTTTTTTTTCATTATACGTTTGCCTTTTCTCCAGATTTTAAAACCACACTAACAGGAAAAAAACGACTTTTCTTAACTAACACTTGTTTTATCATTGATAAAAACTCAACAGTGATAGTCGAAACACTAAAAGCCAGCAATCTAATATGGGAGGTTTTTACCTCCCATTCGTTCATATTGCAATATACCCGTTATCTTTCAAGTTGCCTCTTTGTTGGCTGCACTCGCTCACCCCGGTCACATCGTTACCTATGCTCCCGGGGATTCACTCCCTTGCCGTCGCGATGCATCTTGAAATCCATTGGGTATATATCGGAATTACACCGCAGTTTGGAAAATCACATCATCCGCTTTTTCAGTGTATTGGTTCAGTTGATCAAAATTGAGATAACGGTAAGTATCTTCCGCAGTCTCATCAACTTTAGCCATAAATTGCTGATACTCTTCTGGCGTAGGCAGACGTCCCAACAGAGAAGCTACAGCCGCCAGTTCAGCCGATGCCAGGTAAACATTCGCACCCGTCCCCAAACGATTTGGGAAGTTACGAGTCGAAGTGGAGACCACAGTTACACCGTCAGCAACGCGTGCTTGGTTACCCATGCACAAGGAACAACCAGGAATTTCAACCCGTGCTCCACTCTTGCCAAAGATGCTGTAATAACCTTCCTCTGTGAGTTGAGCCGCATCCATTTTCGTTGGCGGAGCAACCCATAAACGAGTCGGTAATTGACCTTTATGTTGATCCAATAACTTACCGGCTGCACGGAAATGACCAATGTTAGTCATACAAGAACCGATAAAAACCTCATCGATCTTACTGTTAGCCACATCAGACAGTAAACGGGCATCATCTGGATCATTCGGCGCGCATAGAATAGGCTCTTTAATTTCAGCCAGATCGATTTCGATAACTGCGGCATATTCTGCATCAGCATCAGCTTCCAACAATTGAGGATCTTTCAGCCAATTCTCCATGCCTGTTACACGACGTTCTAAAGTACGGCGATCACCATAACCTTCAGCAATCATCCATTTCAGCAGTACAATATTGGATTGCAGATATTCAATAATCGGTGCTTTATCCAATTTAATGGTACAACCCGCCGCAGAGCGCTCCGCAGAAGCATCCGCCAACTCAAATGCCTGCTCGACTTTCAGATCTGGCAAACCTTCAATTTCGAGGATACGGCCAGAGAAGATGTTTTTCTTACCTTTCTTTTCAACCGTCAGAAGGCCTTGCTGAATCGCATAGTAAGGAATCGCATGAACCAAATCACGCAAAGTAATACCGGGCTGCATCTGCCCTTTAAAACGAACCAGCACAGATTCTGGCATATCCAAAGGCATCACCCCCGTCGCAGCAGCAAACGCTACCAGACCAGAACCAGCCGGGAAGGAAATACCAATCGGGAAACGCGTATGAGAATCACCGCCCGTACCAACGGTATCAGGCAACAGCATACGGTTCAGCCATGAGTGAATAATGCCATCCCCCGGACGCAGAGAAACCCCGCCACGATTCATGATGAAGTCAGGCAAGGTATGGTGAGTGGTGACGTCAACTGGCTTAGGATAAGCCGCCGTATGGCAGAATGACTGCATTACCAGATCCGCAGAGAAACCCAAACACGCCAGATCTTTCAGTTCGTCACGGGTCATGGGGCCAGTTGTATCCTGAGAACCAACAGAGGTCATTTTAGGTTCACAGTATTCACCAGGGCGAATACCCACCGTGCCACATGCCCGACCGACCATTTTCTGAGCCAGGGAGAAACCGCGACTACTTTCTTCAACCGCTTTCGCCTGACGGAAGACATCACTGGGTGGTAAACCAAGAGATTCACGTGCCTTACTGGTCAAACCACGGCCGATAATCAGTGGAATACGGCCACCCGCACGCACTTCATCCAACAATACATCTGTTTTCAGTTCAAATTCAGCCAGTAACTCATTGGTTTCGTGGTGACGTACTTCCCCTTTATATGGGTAGATATCAATTACCTCCCCCATATTTAATTTGTTCACATCCAGCTCAATTGGCAGCGCACCGGCATCTTCCATCGTATTGAAGAAGATTGGTGCAATTTTACCGCCCAGAACAACACCACCACCACGTTTGTTTGGCACAAATGGAATATCATCGCCCATAAACCATAACACTGAGTTAGTGGCTGATTTGCGGGAAGAACCTGTACCAACCACATCACCGACATAAGCCAGCGGATAGCCTTTCTTATTCAGCTCTTCAATCTGTTTGATTGGGCCAATAACACCAGCTTGATCCGGGACAATCCCTTCGCGGGCATTTTTCAACATAGCCAGAGCATGCAGAGGAATATCAGGGCGTGACCATGCATCCTGCGCAGGAGATAAGTCGTCAGTGTTTGTTTCACCCGTCACTTTAAATACTGTGACTGTAATTTTTTCTGCCAATTCAGGGCGTTCCAGATACCACTGCGCATCAGCCCAAGATTGCATAATTTGTTTGGCTTGTGGATTACCTGCTCTTGCTTTTTCTTCTACATCATAGAAGTTGTCAAACATCAACAAAGTATGAGAGAGCGCTTTAGCTGCAATTGGAGCCAGTTTTTCATTATCCAGAGCATCAATCAAAGGATGAATATTATAACCACCTTGCATCGTTCCAAGCAGTTCAACCGCCTTTTCTGGCGCGATTAGCGGTGAAATGGTTTCATCTTTCGCAATGGCGGCAAGAAAACCGGCTTTTACATAGGCCGCTTCATCAACGCCAGGGGGAATACGGTTAATCAGCAGATCTAACAGGAAATCTTCTTCACCTTTTGGTGGGCTCTTCAGTAACTCAACCAGCGCCGCCGCTTGTGTCGCGTCCAATGGTTTAGGGACAACACCTTGGGCTGCACGCTCGGCTACGTGCTTGCGGTATTCTTCTAGCACGACTTTCTCCTCGCTCTCATTGTCATTTTATCTACCCGGCTCTGCACCCGCCTTAGAACCTGCCTCACCAGACTATCGTCTTTGCGCAACAATATGTGTTTTCGCAACAAATAGCCCCTCCTGGGACAGGTTGTTAGTTATGGTTCCGGGTGCCAGGTCAGAGGATTGCCGACATAACTTAACAAGTACAAATCAAGTTATGCCCAGCTTCGGGCGCTCAGCATACCAAAATTTGAATGCGATGTTAATTCGTTCACATAAAAGTAACATTAACTGATAGTAATATTCTGAATTAACAGCAGACAAAGCTATTAAAACAGATTATTCCGCTGATTTTTGCCAATAGCACCTACAAAAGCCATACTTTTTATACTGTACTTTCCCAAACAGGTCATACCAGATAAAAAAACGGCTTTCAATAAATGAAAGCCGCTTCGGTGAATTACATTAATACATTAATCGATTTAAGAAATTACTTCTTTTTCTTTGCCTTCGCATTCGGCAAATCAGTAATACTGCCTTCAAAGACTTCAGCAGCCAGACCTACCGATTCATGCAATGTTGGGTGAGCATGGATGGTCAATGCGATATCTTCCGCATCACAACCCATTTCAATTGCCAGACCGATTTCACCCAACAATTCACCACCGTTAGTACCCACAATAGCACCACCGATAATACGATTACTTTCTTTATCGAAAATCAGTTTGGTCATACCGTCAGCACAATCAGAAGCAATTGCGCGGCCAGAAGCTGCCCACGGGAAAGTAGCCGTTTCATAGCTAATGCCTTTCTCTTTCGCTTCTTTCTCAGTCAGGCCAACCCATGCAACTTCGGGTTCAGTGTAAGCAATGGATGGAATCACTTTTGGATCAAAGTAGTGTTTCTTACCAGAAATAACTTCCGCCGCAACGTGACCTTCATGAACACCTTTATGCGCCAACATAGGCTGACCAACGATGTCACCAATAGCAAAGATGTGCGGTACATTGGTGCGCATTTGCTTATCAACGTGGATAAAGCCGCGGTCGTCAACGTCAACACCAGCTTTACCTGCATCCAGCATTTTACCGTTAGGTACACGACCGATAGCAACCAGAACCGCGTCATAACGCTGTGGTTCTGTCGGTGCGTTTTTGCCTTCCATCGTGACGTAGATACCATCTTCTTTGGCTTCTACTACGGTAACTTTGGTTTCCAGCATCAGATTGAATTGTTTGCTGATACGTTTGGTAAAGACTTTCACCACATCTTTATCAGCCGCAGGAATAACCTGATCCAACATTTCAACAACATCAATCTGAGAACCCAGAGCGTGGTAAACGGTTCCCATTTCCAGACCGATAATACCACCGCCCATGACCAACAAGCGGCCAGGAACGGTTGTCAGCGCCAAAGCATCGGTAGAATCCCAAACGCGCGGGTCATCATGAGGAATAAATGGCAATTGGATAGGACGGGAACCCGCTGCAATAATGGCGTTATCAAAATTAATCGTTGTTGCGCCACCTTCACCTTCAACAACCAGCGTGTTCGCCCCTGTAAATTTACCAACACCATTAACCACTTTAACTTTACGGCCTTTAGCCATACCAGCCAAACCACCGGTTAGCTGATTAATAACTTTTTCTTTCCAAACACGGACTTTTTCGATGTCAGTTTTGGGTTCACCAAAAACGATGCCATGATCTGCCAGCGCTTTAGCTTCCTCAATAACTTTTGCTACATGCAGCAATGCCTTGGAAGGGATACAACCAACGTTAAGACAAACACCACCTAAGGTAGAGTAACGTTCCACCAGAACGGTTTCCAAACCTAAATCCGCGCAACGAAAAGCAGCAGAATACCCTGCTGGACCTGCCCCAAGTACCACTACTTGGGCTTTAATTTCAGTACTCATCATGACCTCTTAATTGTTTGTCCGGCGGGTCAGGCGCCAAAAACGATATATTCCACCGGGACCTACACACCGCGAGCAGTTTACAGAATTGTTAATAACCTGAAAAGTGCGTTAACGTGACAGAACTCGCAACAAACTCACCAGATGTAAGCTGTCTCTCTGTCACCGCAATAACAATCAGGCCGGCACATGGCCGGCCTTTGAGATTACATCACCAGACGGCGGATATCGCTCATCGCATGATTAATAAATGTGATGAAACGCGCACCATCAGCACCATCGATCACACGGTGATCGAAAGAGAGTGACAGAGGTAGCATCAGGCGTGGAACAAACTCTTTACCATTCCATACCGGCTTCATTGATGAGCGGGATACGCCCAGGATAGCCACTTCTGGTGCATTAACGATTGGCGTAAATGCTGTGCCACCGATACCACCCAGGCTTGAAATAGTGAAGCATCCCCCCTGCATATCAGATGCAGTCAGTTTGCCTGCACGCGCTTTCTTAGACATCTCAGTCAGCTCGCGGGACAATTCGATGATGCCCTTATTATTAACATCACGGAACACTGGAACCACCAGACCATTAGGTGTATCCACTGCCACACCAATGTTGATGTATTTTTTCAGCGTCAGTTTCTGACCATCTTCCGAGATAGAGCTGTTAAAGCGCGGCATCTCTTCCAGCGCTTTTGCTACCGCTTTCATGATGAATACCAATGGCGTGATCTTCACACCAAGCTGTTTCTTCTCAGCTTCCTGATTCTGCTGCTTACGGAAGTTTTCAACTTCAGTAATATCCGTTTCGTCGAACTGTGTAACATGTGGGATCATCACCCAGTTACGGCTCAGGTTAGCACCAGAGATTTTCTGAATACGACCCAGTTCAACTTCTTCAATTTCACCAAATTTACTGAAATCCACTTTCGGCCAAGGCAACATACCCGGCAGACCACCACCGGCTGATGCAGGAGTAGACTCTGCACGTTTAACCGCGTCTTTCACGTAAGCCTGAACATCTTCACGCAGAACACGGCCTTTACGCCCTGTACCTTTCACTTTAGCCAGGTTAACGCCGAATTCACGCGCCAGACGACGGATCACCGGCGTTGCATGAACATAAGCACTATTTTCAGCGAAATCATTTTTGTCTTCTTCTGCGAAGCTTCTGCTAGCAATAACCGGTGCTGCCGCTTTCTCTGGTTCAGCCGCTGGCGCTGGCGCAGAGGCAGCCGGAGCAGCAGGCGCTGCACCCGCAACTTCAAATACCATAATCATAGAATCGGTTTTCACTTTATCACCGACCTTGATTTGAATTTCTTTAACGATACCTGCGAATGGCGCGGGGACTTCCATAGAGGCTTTATCACCTTCTACGGTGATCAGCGATTGTTCAGCTTCCACCGCATCGCCAACTTTCACCATCACTTCGGTAACTTCGACTTCATCACCACCGATATCCGGTACATGAACATTCATAGCCGCAGAAGCTACTGGTTCTGCCTCTGCCATACGCGAAGACAATGTTATCGCTGCCGGCTCTTCCGCTGGCGCAGCTTCTACAGCACCTTCCGCAGAATCAAAAATCATAATCAGTTTGTCGGTTTCAACTTTATCGCCAACCGCAATGATGATCTCTTTAACGACACCCGTCTGAGGGGATGGAACTTCCATAGAAGCCTTATCACCTTCCACGGTGATCAGCGATTGTTCAGCTTCCACTGTATCGCCAACTTTCACCATGATTTCGGTGACTTCAACTTCATCCGCACCGATATCCGGTACCTTAATTTCGATAGCCATTGATTCTTTACCTCTTATGCCAGACGCGGGTTAACTTTTTCTGGGTTAATGTTGTATTTCTTGATTGCTTCTTCCACAACACTCACATCGATTTCGCCGCGCTTAGCCAATTCACCCAAAGCAGCAACCACCACGTAAGAAGCATCAACTTCAAAATGATGACGCAGGTTTTCACGGCTATCGGAACGACCGAAACCGTCAGTACCCAATACGCGGAATTCGCTTGCAGGGATGAAGTTACGAATTTGTTCTGCGAACAACTTCATATAATCAGTAGAAGCCACTGCCGGTGCTTCATTCATGATCTGAGCAACATAAGGTACACGTGGCGTTTCTGTTGGATGCAACATGTTCCAACGTTCACAATCCTGACCATCACGAGCCAGTTCAGTGAATGAAGTCACGCTGTACACATCAGAACCCACACCATAATCGTTAGCCAGAATCTGCGCTGCTTCACGCACATGACGCAGAATAGAACCTGAACCTAATAGCTGAACTTTACCTTTACTACCTTCCAAGCTTTCCAGCTTGTAGATACCTTTACGGATACCTTCTTCCGCGCCTTGTGGCATCGCCGGCATGTGGTAGTTTTCGTTCAACGTGGTGATGTAGTAGTAAATATTCTCTTGTTTCTCACCATACATACGCTCCAAACCATCATGCATAATCACAGCAACTTCATAAGCAAATGCCGGATCATAAGAGATGCAGTTAGGGATAGTCAGAGACTGAATATGGCTGTGACCATCTTCGTGTTGCAGACCTTCGCCATTCAGGGTTGTACGACCAGAAGTACCACCAATCAGGAAGCCACGAGCCTGTTGGTCGCCAGCTGCCCAGCACAGGTCGCCAATACGTTGGAACCCGAACATAGAGTAGTAGATGTAGAACGGAATCATTGGCAGGTTATTGGTGCTATAAGACGTTGCCGCCGCCAGCCATGATGAACCGGCACCCAGTTCATTGATACCTTCTTGTAGAATCTGACCTTTGGCGTCTTCTTTATAGTAAGCAACCTGCTCACGGTCTTGCGGAGTATATTGCTGGCCGTTAGGGCTGTAGATGCCGATTTGACGGAACAGACCTTCCATACCAAAAGTACGCGCTTCATCGGCAATGATTGGAACCAGACGATCTTTGATTGACTTGTTTTTCAACATCACGTTCAAAGCACGAACGAAAGCAATAGTAGTAGAAATTTCTTTGTTTTGTTCTTCCAGCAACGCACCAAAATCTTCCAGCGTTGGCAGTTCCAGTTTCTCTTCAAAATGAGTACGACGGCTTGGCAAATAGCCACCAAGCGCTGCACGACGCTCATGCAGGTATTTGTATTCTTCAGAATCTTTATCGAAAGTCACATATGGCAGGTTTTCGATTTGCTCATCAGCAACAGGGACATTGAAACGATCACGGAAATGGCGAACGCCTTCCATATTCATCTTCTTAACCTGATGAGCAATATTTTTACCTTCCGCCGTATCACCCATACCGTAACCTTTGATAGTCTGAGCCAGGATAACCGTTGGTTTGCCGGTAGTTTCTTGCGCTTTTTTCAAAGCAGCAAAGACTTTCTTAGGATCATGACCACCACGGTTCAACGCCCAAATCTGGTCATCGGTCATATCTTTGACTAATTCAGCGGTCTCTGGGTAACGACCAAAGAAATGCTGACGCACATAAGCGCCATCTTTGGATTTGAACGTCTGGTAATCACCGTCCAGCGTTTCGTTCATCAGTTGGATCAATTTACCGCTGGTATCTTTACGCAACAGTTCATCCCAACGATCGCCCCAAAGCACTTTAATAACCTGCCAACCTGCGCCATCAAAAATGCCTTCCAGCTCATTAACGATTTTGCCATTACCCGTAACTGGACCATCCAGACGTTGCAGGTTACAGTTGATAACAAATACCAAATTATCCAGTTTCTCGCGGGTTGCGATAGTAATCGCACCTTTGGATTCTGGCTCATCCATTTCACCGTCGCCCAAGAAGGCATAAACGGTCTGCTTGGAGGTATCTTTCAGACCACGGTGTTCCAGATATTTCAGGAATTTAGCCTGATAAATCGCACCGATTGGCCCCAATCCCATTGAAACGGTTGGGAACTGCCAGAATTCAGGCATCAATTTTGGATGCGGATAAGAAGAGAGACCGTTGCCATGAATTTCCTGACGGAAATTATTCATCTGCTCTTCAGTTAAACGACCTTCAAGGAAAGCACGAGCGTAGACGCCTGGAGAGATGTGGCCTTGGAAATAAACCAAGTCACCGCCGTCATTTTCATTACGGGCACGGAAGAAATGGTTGAAACAAACTTCATACATGGTTGCTGAAGACTGGAATGAAGCCATGTGACCACCCAATTCCAGATCTTTTTTGGATGCCCGCAACACGGTCATCACAGCATTCCAACGAATAGCAGAGCGAATACGGCGCTCCAAATCCAGATTGCCAGGGTAAGCAGGCTCATCCTCAACAGCAATGGTATTGATATAATCGCGGTTAGCAGCACCGGCTGCAACATTCACGCCACCTTTACGTGCTTCGTTCAGTACCTGATCAATCAAGAACTGGGCACGATCAACACCCTCTTCACGGATGACCGATTCGATCGCCTGTAACCAGTCGCGAGTTTCGATCGGATCCACGTCATTTTTCAAAATGTCTGACATGGTGTATTCCTTATCTGTTATCTGTTTCTAATGATTGTTTTGGAGCCTACCTTCCCGTCATACCCTTTGACGTTCAGCCGGTCATGACTGGAAGATAGGCCCTCACTGTTGTTGCCGCTAGCGCCCTCAGTAAAGGGACTCAACTTAGCTGTGCAAACGCAGCAAACTTCAAGATCTACACAGCTAATTTTATTCCTGATGCTGTTGAAGACGTCGTAATGATCGCTCACGGCGAGTGTGCTCGCGGCTGAGATCCAATAAGACATCTTCGATAAAAGCTAAATGGCGATGGGAGGCCTCACGGGCTTTCTCTGGTTGCCTCGCCATTATTGCTTCAAAAATCTTCGCCCGATGATCGCTGACAGCCGTCAGCATTTCCCGGCGGGTATACAAAAACTCAAAATTCTGCCGGATATTTTGTTCCAGCATAGGCGCCATACAACGTAATAAATGAAGGAGAACCACATTATGCGCGGCTTCAGCAACGACAAGCTGATATTGCAAAACAGCTTCAGATTCAGCATTGACATCACCACTTTCCTGAGCTTGTTGAATAACAAGGTGATATTGCCGAATACGCTCAAAATCTTCGTCAGTTCCACGCAGTGCCGCGTAATAGGCAGCAACACCTTCCAAAGCATGGCGGGTTTCAAGGAGGTCAAATTGAGATTCTGGGTGACCAGCCAGTAATTGTGCCAGCGGATCACTGAAACTTTGCCAGAGGTTACTCTGAACAAACGTTCCCCCACCCTGACGGCGAAAAAGAAAACCTTTAGCTTCTAACCGTTGAATGGCTTCGCGCAGTGAAGGACGTGACACATCAAACTGTTTCGCCAACTCACGTTCAGGCGGCAACTTCTCCCCTGGACGCACGGATCCTTCAAGGATGAGATGCTCAAGACGCTGCTCAATGACATCTGATAGTTTTGGTTGGCGGATTTTACTATAAGCCATATTTATTATAAGCCAGTTAGAACCTATCTCATGAGGCTATTTTGTTTGTTGTTTCGGTCTTTGCCGAAGTCAATTGGTAATACCAATTTAAACCACCGGGCCATAAAAGTAACAAAGTATTCATCAACTGTCTATAAAGACCTTTTGCTAAATCATAAAAACCTGCAAATTTTGACAATTTTTTTTAAAAATTAGTAAAAGCTGATAACCAGTAGGTTAATAAACATCCTAAGATAATATTTTAACCAACCTTTTTTAAACATATAAATGGGTATATTGAATCGTTACAGCAATAAAATAGTTGAATCTTTATTAAAAAGATATAGCTACCAAATCATCACCTGCTGATTTTAAATACAAATGTATACCATCAAGTTATAAATGTAGCTCAAATCAATAAAACCGAGAGGCTAAAACCAACGATTAGAAAGGAATAATGACAAAATGTGAGGAACCACCAGCAACAGCTCCACATAACTCCTGCTGATGGAAAAAATGAACTATACCCTATAGATTTCAAGATGCATCGCGGCGGCAAGGGAGAGAATCCCCGGGAGCATAGATAACGATGTGACCGGGGTGAGTGAGTGCAGCCAACAAAGAGGCAACTTGAAAGATGACGGGTATATATTAAAACCAATAGCGCGTCTCTTCATGCCACCCTTTTTTATACATACAGGATGAAATTATCCAACGCCTTGACGATTCATTTTTATCCCAACGCTTAACTTCAGTTTTCGGCACAGTAATATAATGATTACAGGATTTATCTTCGTCCTTGTCTTTATCTTTGCAGGAAAAACGTTTTGTCTCGAAAGAATGAACAACTTCGCTGGTCCAGTCTGATGGTAATTGAGAATAACCCAATGCTTTACATTCAGCATAATCCCTATCTCTTTCATACTGAGTTGCGCCTGGTTTTTCCCATGATGTACAACCCGCCAATACAGTAAATAAGGTAAATAAAGGGATAACAGCTATTTTTCTTATAAAATTCATATAACAATACCTTAATTAAAAATAAAGAAATAACCAAAGAAATTAAATTAGAATTTAAAAGTCCCCCCAATACGGTAACTCTTATCTTCAAAAGATGGCTGTCCACCAGACTGTATAATTTGTCTATCTTGGTTTGAGATATCTCTGTAAATATCAGGAATAGAATGTATATTATCTACTTTAACTTCACTGCCTGAAACTATATCCTTGACATTACATTCAAAATAACCACAGGTTGAAATATAGCTATCAGTAAGCCGTGGCATGGAACATCCCGTAACTACAAATATTGATAATAAAGCAATGAGAAATTTATTCATTCTTAATATCCTTAAATTACTGTATATTTTATAAAAATTTAACTTAAATGAAAAACCATATAAAAAGAGAGATCATTTCTTATGATCGAGTAAATAATATCTACATATGCATTTTATCTTTCTGGCATTCCACGGAATATCAGAACAATATCCCCCCAGAGAGAAATATATATTCTTATCGCTAGGAAAAACCTGCTTTATTGGTGAACCATTAACACCAAAAAGTAACAGGCTAGATAAAAAACATGAAATAATTAATATTTTCATGTATTTAAAACTGGCTAATGAATATAAAGTTCTATCTTATAAGATACCAAAAGACATACAATGACTTTATTTGTTATATTAACGGCTATCCTCTCCATCTTCCACATATTCCAATATATCTCCAGGTTGACACTGCAAATGCCTACAAATTTTTTCCAGCGTCTCGATACGGATACCTTTTATTTTGCCATTTTTCAGTAATGATAAATTTTGCTCAGTAATACCAATAATGGCAGCTAATTCTTTAGACTTTACTTTCCTTTTCGCTAAGATCACATCCAACCTTATTATAATACTCATGATGATTCTCAGATAAAATAACGTTGCTCATCGCTTATCTTCTTAGATTCACGCATAATTAAGCTAAATATCAAAAGGAATACACCAAACATAATAATAAACAGAGATTCTGAATTAACTCCAAACGAAAAACTAAATACCCGTTGCCCTTTCACTAAATCCACAGATAACGCCATTCCTTGTAACATATTAATCACAGGGTAGAGAAGTTGCTCTAGAATCATCAGGAAACCAATAATAAATGAAGCGGAAATATTACGGTTACTCCATATTTCACCTTTAGCAAACCGGAAAAACAGAATGCCAATTAATATATAAGATGACGTTGATATAATCCGAGGTATCGTATCCAACGAGATATAAAGCACCTGACTTAATAAAGATTGCTTAAATCCTTTTGCAGTCAATGCCGGCATAAGATCGCTATACGCCTGAAGAACAGCCTGGCGAGTGGCATCATGCCATAACGACCAAGACGCAATATGGAACCCAATATCACCAATTACCATAATGGAAGCAATAATAATAGCCAGAAAGCTGAGTAGCTTGATTCTGGGATTAGTTACAAACTCCTGTTTATCACACATCTTGTGTCATTCCATATACATGTTTAACTAAACTGTCGCTAAAGTACTTTAAAAGTTATCGTATGACAATAATTTTTTATCACTAAATAGACAGAATATGATTCAGGGTAATTTGAAAACTGTCATTAATTTATTGATAGAAAAAGAAAAAAATCATCATTTACCTGAATATCTTCAAACAGTATATGTTACTTGGTCACTGTTCTATCATCCTGCCATCACATGGTTTACCGCGATAGTTTGTTGTGAAGATTGTATGACAAATACAGAACGGTCTACTCCGGGTACCTTTCAAAGCCCACGCAATGCCGGTCAATTTCAATACAGAGTGAATCGAAAATAATGGCTCAAAATGAACCTGATATCAGGTTTTAACCAATCCCCTCAACACTGAAAATCAATAAGAATAATTGATGTAATGCTTTTACGATTCTGGAGATTCGTGTTTCTGCGCAACGGTAAGAAAGTGTAATCGCGAGGAAAAGCGTTACTCGAAGTAACGGTGTGGCTTTCAATGACATCAGTTTCTGATACGGGACATAAAACCGAACATTTAGAGTTAAAATGACCAGTAAACGCACCGCCTTGGCGGTCCGATTGTTTAACCTGTCATGGTGTTGTTTTAGGCAAAATGTATGTAAATAGATGTAGATAAGGAATAGATGAGATGAAATGAAAAAACAAATTTTAAAAACCAGCGTATTAGCCGCAGTGCTCCTGAGCATGGGGATGGCACATGCTTCAGGTGGTACTACGGTAAACGTGATGGCTACCATAGGCCAAGCGACTTGTGAACTCAATGTTGAAGGTGATGTTACTGGTAGTAACGGTTCCTACCAATTAGATATGGGAAACGTTAAATCATTAGACGTTAAAACCCTACAACCTTCTGCCCCCACATCAGCAAAAAATATAGAGGTCAAACTAGTTAACCTGAGGTTTGCTTAAGAAGGGAACTAAGTGCCTGAGGCACGATCAAAGTTTTTGTCAAAGAAAACAAAATCGTGGAGATCCTCAGGCATGTTTAATTTAGAAGAACTTTACTGCTGCGTCGAT